>CADBNA010000326.1 GCA_902795835.1 uncultured Lachnospiraceae bacterium
GCCCTGAAAGCCTTCAGCGCAAGAGGGGGCGTGGATAACCGCATTGCCATGACTACGGAAATGATGCTGGACTACATCCGCATCAGCACGGATTCCCTGGCAGCGCAGAATGACGATCTTACAATGAACCTGGTCGTGACGGATACGGGCGACCGTTTCTTTATCAAGCGCACCGCAGGCGTTGTCCTGTTGTACAGGAACGAGACGCGGCCGGAAGCTGAATGCACCTTTACGTGCTCGAAGCTGCAGCTGCTCGGGTTGATGTTTGGAAAAAAGGAGGCCGTCGCAGCAGCAGCCGCTGCCGCGGAAGGCGACCCGACGATGCCCGGCCGTCTGCTGAAATACATGACGCCGTTTGTACAGACCTTTAACATCATCGAACCGTAAAAGATGCTTATGAATGCGAATCATTCACTGGAGACAGGACATCTGGAAACGGATCTGAGGGTACTCTCAGAGACTATGGAAAAGGTGGCCGATTTTTTGGTTTGCCGCATCAGGTGACAGGTGACCGGGCATAAGGAGCCGGACCCTGCTTCCGCAAGAACAGCTTGAATCATGCCTTGCTTCCGTTATGAATTCGATGTATCATATAAAATACAAAAAGGCTGCGTTGTTATTATTTGCTGAATTCCGGCCACAGATTGATTTCGGGCGGCGGAAGCCTGAAAACGGACCGGAAAACTGATCACCGCTGCACATGCAGCTGCACATCAATAACAGGGAGGAGTTATTATGAGCAAGATACCTTTTGATCCGAAAGAACTGACCGTAGTCAAAAAATCATTCGACTTCTTCGGAAATGAGATTCCCAACTACGCATATCCGATCACTCCCAAGGAAGCCTGGCACAGGCTTTATAACAAGCAGGGCGTTTGGCTCCCGACGGATATTGAATCCGGCGTTTTCTGCCCGAATATCATTCCGGACAACAAGGCCCGCGGCTTTGTGATTGAGAAAAACATGATCGATCCCGCAACCTTCGGCGGCCCTGACATGTTCGGCGTAGAATGGGTATATGTACCGGTTGCGGGCGGTTCCATGGAAAACCCGAACAACCCCCATTTGCTGGATGATCTGAACAATTGGGAAGATATCATAAAATTCCCCGATGTTGATTCCTGGGACTGGAAGGGCAGCGCGGAGGCCAACAGAGAATATCTGGACAACGGCATCGCCAATATGTTCTGGTTCCTGAACGGCATGGGCTTTGAGCGTCTGGTTTCCTTCATGGGCTTCGAGCAGGCGGCAGTTGCCCTGATCGATGAAGAACAGGAAGAAGCGCTTCATGCACTGCTTTCCAGACTGACAGACCTTCATATCCACATGGTCGACCTTGCATGTGATGCGTATGGCGACGGTATCGACGGCTTCACGGTACATGATGACTGGGGCAGCCAGAGATCGCCTTTCTTCTCCTGCGATGTTGCGGAAGAAATTTTTGTTCCCTATATGAAGAAACTGACCGATCATATCAAATCCAGGGGAAAAGTTGCCGATCTTCACAGCTGCGGACACATCGAAGCGCAGATTGAGAACATCATTGCAGGCGGCTGGCAGTCCTGGACGCCCATGCCGATGAATGATACACATAAGCTTTATGATGAGTACGGCGATCAGATCATCATTGGCGTTGTCGATGAGGGGTATCCGGAAGGCGCTTCCGATGAAGAAGTTGCAAAGCATGCAGAGGAGTTTGCATCCAGATATTATGCATCTGACAAGCCCTCCACACTCAGCCTTTACTCTTCTGTGGTAAAGACCGATACGTATCGTGAAGCCCTCTACAGTGCAAGCCGTATGATTTAGAATTATTATCCGGCAGGCAATGTGAAAAAACGGAACGGCAGAGGCCGGGAAGCCTTAACACAGCTTCCCGGCCTTTTCTTCAACAAACATGCCTGTCTCCGCGCCCTCATTCTGTACTGACAGAAAAAAAGTCGGGAGAATCGGAAACAGATTTTGGTTTATTATACTACGGTATCTGACGTTAATAATCAAGCAAGTGAGAAGAAACAACCCCTGAATCATTCATCGACTTTGACTGGAACCTGTTTTTCTGATATGTTACAGAAGAAGAGTCGATGAGATACGCGGAAAGCCCGTCAGAATCCGTAATCTGCTTCTGGCGGTTGAGTCATGAAAAAGCTTAAATGAAGGAGAAATAAAATGCGATTGTTGGGAAATATCTGCTGGTTTATTTTTGGGGGCTTTATCAGTGGTCTGGCCTGGGTTCTGTCCGGCGCGTTGTGGTGCATCACAATCATTGGAATACCATATGGGCTGCAGTGCTTCAAATTTGCCATGTTATCCTTCTGGCCGTTTGGCCGAAGAATTGAGTATGGAGGCGGTGTCGTTTCATTTCTTGTGAATGTGATCTGGTTCATCCTCAATGGATGGTGGATGGCTCTTGGAAATATTCTGATTGGCTGTTTCTGGTGCATCACGATTATCGGGATCCCGTTTGGAAAGCAGTTCTTCAAGATTGCGAAACTCTCCCTGAGACCTTTCGGGGCATACATCGTTACAATTTGAGCAGC
>CADBNA010000327.1 GCA_902795835.1 uncultured Lachnospiraceae bacterium
CGGGATCCCGTTTGGAAAGCAGTTCTTCAAGATTGCGAAACTCTCCCTGAGACCTTTCGGGGCATACATCGTTACAATTTGAGCAGCGGCATCTGCAGGCGATGGCCCTCTCCTCTTCAGGCGGGGAAAAAGTGTTGGTTCTGTGCGGTTTCTGTGATATAGTCTGATTATACGCTGAAGTCAGAGAAAAAGCAGGACAGATGAAGGAGAGACTATGGAAAAATATACAGAACTGGAACAGGCATTGCAGGACTCATCCCTTGCCATAATAACAGACAGTATGACTTCACAAAAAGAGATTAACAAAGTTTACAACAAATACAGGGCCCTTTCGAGAAAACAGAAACGTTACTCCAACTATTATTCAAATGAATTCCTGGGCCACAATGTTCCGGAAATGTATACCCTCATGAAAGATAAACTGAAGGCTGACAATTACAGTTTTGACGACGGGCCATTGTCAAATGAAACATATGTGCTTTCAGAACCGGATCTTTATTACAAAGAAGAAAGCTTCAATTCAGGTGACACAAATATCTGCTTTATTCTCGGCCACTCGGGAAGCGGAAAATCCATGATGGCAAGGACACTTGAGGGGGACGATATAGATCATATCGAGCTTGACGACCTGCTCCTCACCAAAGACCATTTCACAATGGATGAGCTGAAGGACTATTCTGATATGCTGTTCAGCTATTTTAACGGTGAAGGGGCCGGTTATTATATTGGCATAGAGGAGAGAAACAGCATTTCCAAGGAGGAATACGAGGACAAAGTATTTGTTGACTTCGTCCGGTTTGCAATGAATTATGCAAAACAGCATAAAGAGAAGAAATTCATTATAGACGGAATCTGGATCTATCTGTATTTTGATGATCCGTCCGTATTTAAGGATTATGCAGTATTCATCAAGGGAACGTCTTTCCTCAAATCCAAAATCCGGGTGATGAAGAGAGAGATGCAAAGAGACAGGGAAACTCTGCAGGACCGGAAGCAGATGTTCGGAAGAGAGTCCAGGAACTATTTTCTTGATGAAGATAAGATCAACAGCTATCGCAACTTCTTCAGCGACAGACCTGAAACTGTATACAGAGTGGAGACAAACGAAGCAAAAGAAAATGAGGAATTCATTATAAACGAGCTGATCAGCATTGACAAATGCTTCGTAAACGAAGATGCAGACGGAATAAATGCGATCATGAAAAAAGCGGAGGCAAGTACGGAATTATCCACCTGGGATAAAATGAGAATCATCAATGAATGTAATCTGGCTTCGGTCGACCTTCGCTTAAAAAATGTTCCGGGCCGATAAATGCGGAAGGATCGATTGCAGGATGAATGAGAGTAAGTCAGGTGAGTCAGGAGACGTATCTCCTGACTCACTTCACCTTCTGAATAGCCTCCCGCAGACAGGAAAATGAAGTGTGTTCCGGAGAGATGTCATCGGGAGACGGAATTAATGAGAAAACATTGATTTGCAGTGCGGAAGGGCTGGGTGCCATGACGGAGAACGGGAAGGAAGTATTTAAACCAATCGATATCGGTAATCGGAAGCCGTTTGCAATGGGCGGAACGGGCGAGTGCTACCGGATAGATGAAGATACTATTCTGAAGCTTTATTATGAAGGCTTTCCCGAGGAGAGAATCCTTTCTGAGAAGGAAGGGGCCAGAGCTGCCCTGGTCGCAGGAGTGCCGACGGCGATTTCCTACTGGCTGGTCCGCGTGGGTCAGAGGCAGGGTATCCTGTATGAAATGGTTCAGGGAAAAACCATCGCAGAGGAAATCTGTGAAGAGGGCATAGGCCGGGCGAAAGCGCTGGGCCGGACCTTTGCCGGCATCGCAAAGACGCTTCACCAGGCAGAGATGAGGCTGACGAATCTTCCGCCTGCAACTCTCCGCATAAGAAATGCCATTCAGGGAGCCGGATATATGCCGGAGAGGACAAGGAAGAGACTGAACGCCTTTCTGGATGAACTGGATGGGTATCATCAGTATGTACACGGAGATTTTCACCCCAACAATGTGATTATGACAAAGGAAGGGCCGGTCCTGATTGATATGGGCGGTTTTTCTTCCGGATGCTCCCTGTTTGATCTGGCTTCATGCTTTTTCAATCTCTTTGAATCTCCGGAGGCACGGGCCGGCGGAAGGAGTCCCATCAACAAACTGACGCAGGCGGAGGCGCATGCATTTTGGCAGGGGGTGGAAGAAGAATATTTTTCCGGGAGAATGAGCCCGTCTGCCGCAATGCTGCTGAAGAAAATTGTCCTGCTGAAGAAAATACGGTTTGAGATTCTTTACGGCAAGCGTTATTCAGAGTCGTATTGCCAGGAGATCCGTCAGGAAGCCCTGGACGCATTCTGACAGAGGGATACTGTTTCATGGGAAATCGAACAGATAAAGAGAAAAGCATAGTGTCCGGACTGTTTGTCTCTGTCGCCCTTGCGATGATCTTTACACAGGCAGCGGGTGTTGTGGCCAATGTGATCGACGGGATTATCATCAGCAGGTTTCTGGGTGAAGATGCATATTCCGCCGTTTCCCTGCTGGGTCCCTTTTCCGGCACGCTGCTTCTGTCTGCCGGTATTTTCTCTACCGGTTCACAGGTTGTGTGTTCCCGGCTGATCGGCAAAGGGCAGAAAGACAGCGCCAATCAGGTGTTTTCATTTGCGGTGCTGACGACATTGCTTCTCTCTGTGCTGATTTTGCTGGGATGCATCTTTTCTCCCCATGTCCTGTTTTCGGTCTGCGGCGTATCTGAAGGCCGGAATGACGCGATCTATGGGGAGATGATGCAGTATCTGCACGGGTATATGTTTGGGATTCCGGCACTGATGATGCTCCAGATTCTGGGCCCGATAGCCGTTATGGACGGAAGGAAGCGGCTGTTCAGTCTGTCCGCGGCAGCGCTGTGTATAAGCAACATCAGCGGAGATCTGCTGAACGCCTGCGTATTTCACGGGGGAAATTTCGGGATGGGGATTGCCACCTCCGCGGCTTTTCTGATACAGCTGTTAATGGTGCTGAGTCATTTTGTGAGAAAGAACGGATATTTCCGGATTGTCCTGCGGCCGGTATCCCGCGCATTGATGACAGATGTGATCAGAGCGGGATCCCCTACTTTTATCCGGAAGATGGCGACTATTCTGCGGGATCTTCTGATTAATCGCATGAACCTCAGCATTGCCCTTTCGACTGCCGCGATCGCTGCGCGGGGCGTGCAGAATGATCTGAACACGCTGATGTTCTGTATCGGTCTGGGTATCGGAAAAGCATTGCTCGGGATGACGGGGATCTATTATGGCGCGAATGACCGGAATGGGATGAAACGTCTCTTTGCCGCGGCTGTGAAGGCGTCGGTCTGGATTGCGGGAGCTGCCGCGGTGTTCTGCTTTTTCGGCGCCCGTCTGATTGCGATGTTTTATACGGATCTTCAGGAGGCGAGAGAACTGGCGGCTTTCGCCATTCGCTGCATGGCCCTGAGCCTGATTCTGGATACGCTGCTGGTGGCGCTGCAGAATTACCTGCAGGGAATTCAGAACAGGCTTCTGGTCAATCTGATGAATTTTGCAGAGCGCTTCTTTATCCCGGTTCTGACTGCCTATGTTCTGGGCAGGATGTATGGATCGAAGGGCATCATGGCTTCGCTGGCAGTCGGCAAGCTGCTTCTGGGCCTGCTTATGTTCGGCCTGATCTGTTTTCGCTGCAAAGGATTTCCCCGGAAATGGGAGGACTTCATGTTTTTGCCGGATGGATTCGGCGGGGCCACGGAGGACAACCGTGAAGCAGAGATCACCTGCATGGAGGATGTCATGCGGGAAAGCGAAGAAGCGGAACGCTTCTGCCTGGACCATGGTGCGGATCCTTCCAGAGCCAGATGGATGGCGCTGTTCGTAGAAGAGATGGCCGGCAATATCGTGCAGCATGGAAGGCCGCTGAAGGGAGGCGGCATCAGAGCGGATTACAGGCTGTTCACGGACGGGAGCAGAATCTGCATGTGCCTGCGGGATTACTGCGAGGCCTTTGACCCGACAGAATACTATAAAGCCCATATGGGAGAGAGATCCGAGGAGCATCCCGGCATCCGTATGGTTATCAGCCAGGCAAAGGACGTCCAGTATTACAACACATTTAATACCAACAATCTGATACTGTATCTGGACAAATGAACCTTTTTAAATGAAAAAGTGAAAGGATGTACAGAATATATGAACAAACTGATCATACATATCGGAACGCCTAAAACGGCGACCACTGCCATTCAGTATTTCCTGCACAACAACAATGAACAATTGCTGTCGCTGGGGTATGAATTTCCGGATACGCAGTCGGATTTTAAAGATGAGCGGGGGTTCGCGACGATTAACAACGATGAGTCGGCCTTTGCAAA
>CADBNA010000328.1 GCA_902795835.1 uncultured Lachnospiraceae bacterium
ACGCCTGCGCCGACAAAGGCGGCAGAAGCAAAAAGCACGCCCAGGCCGACAAAGACGCCCGCACCGGCGAAAAAACCGTCTGTTGTGATAACACCGGGACCGGAAAAGACGCCGGTCCCCACGGCAGAAGCCGTTCCCACAGAGCCGCCGGCCATTGAGCCCAGGAATGTGAAGATTATCTATCCTGCAGGGACGCTTATGATCGGTGACCGGGGCCTGCTGACTGCTGAACTGTATCCGCCCAATGCGACAGATACGCTGATCAACTGGACATCCAGTGATCCGAATGTGATCTCGCTGTATGACGACGGCATGATGGAGGCAATCGGCCCCGGAACGGCCACCATTACGGCAGAGACCGCCAACGGCATGACGGCCAGTACGGTCGTTACCGTTGACGCCTCCTGGCGGCAGATGGAAGCCGGGATCACCTGGGAGAGGGATGATGAAAATGATATCGGTGATCAGTGGTCATATACGTTCCTGATCAACGGCGCCCCCCTTTCCAATCCATATACGATTTCGGTCGGTGATACGATATCCGTATATGCAGAGATCACGGAGGCCGATGACAGCCCCGATGTCGGGGAGGCTTCATATGCGTATACGATCACGGAGGAAGACCTGACCGGCGGATTCTGGATTGAACTCGATATGTATGTGACGGAAGATACCGGTGAAAAGGCAGGCGACAGCGCGCATTTCATGGTAAGGTACACATTTTCCGTATGATTGCAGAGAGGAGCTGTTATGGGTATTTTTTCAAAGCACCACCGTTTCCGCGAAGCCGGTGAGCAGCCGAATGTCAACAATGTGGAAGAGTTCGGGAATCCGGCGCGCTCATTGTTCACGTCAACGAAGGTTTTTTCCCTGCATCATCACATTGATATCACAGATGAGGATGGGAATATCGTTTATCAGGCACATTCAAAAGTCCTGTCGCTGCATGACAAAACGGATGTCACCGACGCCTCAGGCCGGCAGGTGGCCCACATCGAGTCGAAGGTATTCAGCCTGCATGAGAGACATTTTGTCACAATGGCAGACGGGACCCGCTTTGAACTGTCAAATGAAATCTTCCATCTGATAAAGGATATCACGAATATCGAAGGACTTGGCTGGCAGCTGCAGGGAAATATCCTCGGACTGAATTTCCAGCTGTATGATAGTCTCGGCTGCATTATTGCCGTAATCGGGCAGAAGATCCTCTCTCTGCATGATAAGTACTGCATTGATATTTACCGGCCTGAATATGAGGAGAAGGTTATTGCGATCCTGGTCACGCTGCAGCATATGATGAAGGACCGGGCCGCTGCTGCGGCCGGCTCTTCAGGCTCATCATCCGGCTGAGGAGAAACTCCGGATAACGGGGAAGCACGGACTGCAGTACCGTACCTGATTTCTTGGATAAACAAGGGAGGTTTCAGTGCTATGAAAAAAAACATCGGTGACATCCGGAAAATGATAGAAGAAAACCATATCGAGATGGTTGACTTCAAGATGGTAGATATCGAAGGCGCGTTCCGGCATGTGACCATTCCCGCCAGCTCCTTCAATGAGGAGATCCTCAGCGAGGGAATCGGGTTTGACGCGTCCAATTACGGGTATGCCATTCTGGAAAAAAGCGATATGGTCTTTATTCCGGACCTGGACACTGCGATGGTGGATCCCTTCTGCAGCTGCCCGACCTTGTCCATGACCGGCGACGCCATGATCATCGATCATCCGGACAACCGGCCTCTGAAGCAGTATCCCCGGAATATTGTGAAGGCTGCAGAACAGTATATGCGGGACCTGGGCATCGCAGACACCATGCTGATCCTGCCGGAATTTGAGTTCTATCTCTTTGATAAGGTCGGCTGGATGGTAAAGCCCAACCAGATCAGTGCATATGTGGATGCGGAGCAGGCTCCGTGGAATACGGATGCCCAGGGACTGGGAGCGGTGGTCCCGCATCAGGATGCCTATCACATCGCCAAGCCGTTTGACCGCTCATACGAATGCCGGAGCGAGATGGTGAAGCAGATCGAGGAAGCCGGGATTCCTGTCAAATACCATCATCCCGAGGTGGGCGCTTCCGGCCAGTTTGAGATCGAGCCGAAGCTCGGAAAGATGTCCTTCATGGCTGACGCCACCATGATCATCAAGTACATCATTCAGAATACGGCCCTGAAATATGGCTTCTCCGCTACCTTTATGCCCAAACCGATCTACGGGGAGGCCGGCAGCGGCATGCACGTGCACATGCTCCTGCTCAAAGACGGTGAGCCCATTTTCTCGGATGACGCGGGTTACTCGCACCTGTCTGAGACAGCGCACTATTTTATGGGCGGGCTCCTGAAGCATATTGATTCACTCTGCGCCATTACCAATCCGAGCACCAACTCATTCAAGAGGCTGGTTCCCGGCTTTGAGGCTCCGGTGACGGTCGGCTATGCCACATCGAACCGCAGCGCCGTCATCCGCATTCCGGCCTACGCCAGAACACCTGCCATGCGCAGGTTTGAACTCCGGAATCCGGATGCCACCTGCAATCCGTATTTTGCCTATGCGGCCATTCTGATGGCCGGTCTGGACGGCATTCAGAATAAAACAGATCCGCACAGAGAAGGATGGGGACCATATGATTTCAACCTCTTCAACCTCTCAGACGAAGAAAAAAAGAAACTGAAAGGCCTGCCGGTCAGACTGGAAGACGCCCTGGATGCCCTGGAGGCGGACCATGCTTACCTGACAGCCGGCGGCGTGTTCCCGGAAGAGGTTCTTCTGAAGCATATTGCGGAGAAGAGAAAAGAGTGCGGCAGGCTGGCGGCGATCCCTCATCCCGCGGAATTTGACCTGTACTATAATTCGTAAGGCGACAGAGGCAGGGCCGCAAACCCTGCCCGGCCTGAGGTCAGCAGGGCGCAGGCCCTGCTTGACATTCTTTTCTGCGGGCTGTATATTTATTAAGGATATCTGCATTATTGGGAGTTTCTAATAATTATTTAATCAGATCAATTTTCGTCAGGTTCATTCTGAAAAGAATATCCGTTTTTAAATCAGCTGAAAGCCCGGATCTCCTGTTGAGGAGCAGAGGTTTCTGTCTTTTTTGCTTCACATGATCCAGAAATTCGCATGCAAAATGTGATTTTCTGGATTTTTTGGAATATACCATGCCCGGATTGCACAGAGATGGAGGAGAATATGTCACTGAAAGAAATAACACTTACCGTAAACGGCAGACGCCATCTGCTCCGCGTAGGATATGACCTGTCTGCCTCAGACAGCCTGGCCACTGTTCTGCGGGAGCGGCTGGGCTATACCGATGTGCGCGTTTCCTGTGAACAGGGCGCGTGCGGTGCCTGCACCGTGCTGATGGACGGAAAATCCGTTCTTTCCTGCATGCTGCCTGCCGTAGAGGCTGACGGCGCGGAAATACTGACGGTGGCGGGACTGCCGCAGGACGATCCGGTAATTGCCGCTTTTGTGGAAATGACCGAGCCGGGCTTCGGCACATCCATGCAGTGCGGGTTCTGCACACCCGGATTTGTGATGGAGGCGCACGCCCTGCTGGAAAAAAACCCGGCTCCCACAAAAGAGGAAATTGTTGAAGCGATGTCAGGCCATATCTGCCGCTGCGGCTGCTACAAGGGCATAGAGCGCAGTGTGGAGCTGGCCTCCGAAAAAATGCATGCGAGGTGTGAACATTGTACGAACCACGAGTAAAGCGAAAATATGTCGGCAGCTATGAACCGAAGATTGATGCGGAGCTGAAAGCCCGGGGACGCGTGGAATACTTTGACGATGTGACCCTGAAGGGCCGTATTCCCCGCATGATCTACTGCAAGATCTTCCGGAGCCCCTACTGCAACGCGCGGATGAAGAGCCTGGACACATCCGAGGTGGAGAAAAGCCCGGGCGTGTACTATGTGCTTCGTTTTGATGACGAGGAAGTGCGCAGCATCCCGATCACGACACATTCCTGGACGGATACAGCCATCCAGCCGCGGCACCGCGACAATTACTGGCGCTACTGGGATCACTGGACCCTCAATGACACAGCCCTGTGGGTGGGAGAAAAGATGGGGTTCGCCGTGGCGGCAGAGACCGAGGAGCAGGCGGAAGAGGCCATGAAGAAGGCCAGGATCGAATGGGAGATCCTCGGAAAGCCCGCCCTGTTTGCCAGAGATGCCCTGAAAAAAGACGCCTATGTGCTGCATCCCGAGATTAACCCGGACTCCAACCGCAAGCCCCGCTATATGGGATATAACACCTACGAGATCACAGAGGAGCCTGTTTTCGAGAAGGGCGATGTGGAGACCGCTTTCCGCGAGGCGGAGGTGACCACGGTGCTGGAGGCTGCCTGCGGCGGCAATTCCATGTCCGCCGTCCTGGATTTCCGGGGCTGCGTGATCGACTGGAAGCCGAACAAGATGACAGTCTGGAGCAATGCTTACTTTAACGAGCAGACACGGATGTACCTGAGCCTGCATTTCAACCTTCCCATGCACAGGATCCGCGTGCTGAACGGACACTGCGGCGCTCACATGGGACGGTATAACTGCAGTGAGGATACCTTCTTCCTGATTACGGCTATTTTGTCGAAGCGCACCGGCCGGCCGGTGAAGTACATGATGGACCAGCGCGAGGACTTTCATGACGTCCGCAACTATATCCGCTTCCGGGTCGGCATAGC
>CADBNA010000329.1 GCA_902795835.1 uncultured Lachnospiraceae bacterium
TTACCGTTTTTCTGTACAGAGATTCACAGGACCGTCTGATCGCGACGGTAAAAGAGCCCGCCCTGGAGCTGGGAGGCCTGGCCGTGCTCCGCGTCCGGGAAGTAAGCAGGATCGGGGCATTTCTGGACTGGGGCCTGGAGAAGGACCTGTTTTTGCCCTTCCGGGAGCAGACGGTCCATGTAAAAGAAGGAGATGAGGTCCTTGTGTCCCTGTACACAGACAAGAGCGGCCGGCTCTGCGCAACGATGAAGGTTTATCCGTATCTGAGCACGCGGGCACCCTATGTGACCGGCGATATAGTGAAGGGGCGCGTGTATGAGCGCAGCGGAAATTTCGGCGTGTTTCTCGCAGTTGACGACAGGTATTCGGCGCTGATTCCGAAAAAGGAGGCGCAGGGAACCTACACGCCCGGAGAGATCCTGGAGGTGCGCATCACAGAGATCCGGGAAGACGGAAAGCTCACGGTCTCGCCCCGGCAGAAGGCATATATCCAGATGAACACAGACGCTGACGAAATCCGGGCCCGGATGGAGGAACTGGGGGGAAGCCTGCCATTCGACGACAAGGCTTCGCCCGACCGGATCAGTGAGGAATTCGGCATCTCCAAGGCGGCGTTCAAGAGGGCAGTCGGTCATCTGCTCAAGGAAGGTGCCGTTGAGATCCGTGACGGGAGAATCTGGCTGCGAAAGGAGTAATCCCATGCGTTTTACACACCTGCACGTCCACACGGAATACAGCCTCCTGGACGGATCCAACAAGATAAAAGAATACGTATCCCGCGTCAGGGAACTGGGTATGGACAGCGCTGCCATCACGGACCACGGTGTGATGTACGGGGCGATCGAATTCTACAAGGAGTGCCTGGATCAGGGAATCCGTCCGATCCTCGGCTGCGAAGTCTATGTGGCGCCGGGATCCCGCTTTGACCGTGAGCAGGGCGCAAATGACGACCGGTATTATCATCTTGTTCTGCTTGCGGAGAACAACACCGGCTATGACAACCTGAAGAAGATCGTTTCCAGGGGCTTCACCGAGGGTTATTATTACAAACCGCGGATCGATCTGGAGCTGCTGCGCGAGTATCATGAGGGAATCATTGCCAGTTCAGCCTGCCTTGCAGGAGAGGTTTCCCGGAATCTGGCCCGGGGCGGATATGAAGAGGCGAAGGCTGCCGCCCTCCGGTATGCGGAGATTTTTGGCAGGGACAATTTCTTTCTGGAACTGCAGGACACGGGGGTGCCGGAGCAGAAGGCGGTCAATGCGCAGCTGCTCCGCATGAGCGAAGAGACGGGACTGGATCTGATCTGTACGAATGACTGCCATTATACCTACGCGGAGGATGCTGACCCGCATGATATCCTCCTGTGCATCCAGACAGGGAAAAAGCTGTCCGATGAGAACCGCATGCGCTATGAGGGAGGGCAGTACTATGTAAAATCTCCCGAGGAGATGGCCGCTCTCTTTCCCTATGCGCCGCAGGCATTGGAAAATACGCAGAAAATTGCGGAACGCTGTAATGTCAGTATCCGGTTCCATGAACTCAAGCTGCCGAAATTTGATGTCCCGGACGGCTATACCTCCGCTTCCTACCTGCAGGAACTGTGCAGGACCGGTCTGGAGAGGCGCTATCATCCGGTTACGGAAGAACTCCGGGAACGGCTGGATTATGAACTTGACGTCATCCGGAGCATGGGTTTTGTGGACTACTTTCTTATTGTCTGGGACTATGTCCGTTTTGCCAAGGAGCACGGCATCATAGTCGGACCGGGGCGCGGCAGCGCCGCCGGCTCTCTGGTGTCTTACTGTCTGGACATTACCACGCTGGATCCCATGAAATACAGCCTGCTGTTCGAGAGGTTCCTGAATCCGGAACGCGTGTCAATGCCGGATATTGATGTGGATTTCTGCTTCGAGCGAAGGCAGGAGGTTATCGACTATGTCGTGAGAAAATACGGCCCGGACCGGGTCGTTCAGATCGTAACGTTCGGTACGCTGGCGGCGCGCGGCGTCATCCGCGACGTGGGCCGCGTGATGGACCTGCCCTATTCCCGCTGTGACGCCATCGCAAAGATGATTCCGAATGAGCTGAATATCACGATCGACAAGGCCCTGGCCATGAACCAGGACCTGAAAAAACTCTGTGATGAGGATGAAGAAGTCCGCCGTCTGATCGAAATGTCCCGCAGACTGGAGGGGCTGCCGCGGCACACATCCATGCATGCCGCGGGTGTTGTCATTTCCTCCCGTCCGGTCGATGAATTCGTGCCACTCTCAAGAGCGGCGGACGGGACCATTACCACACAGTACACGATGACAACGCTGGAGGAACTGGGCCTTCTTAAAATGGACTTTCTCGGCCTGCGCACCCTGACCGTGATCCAGAACGCCCGGATGCTGGCCGGGCAGGAGAGCGGGGCGCCCATAGACCTGGATGCCATTGACTACAATGATCCGGCCGTGATGGCCATGATCGGCGCCGGGAAATGCGAAGGGGTATTCCAGCTGGAGTCGGCAGGCATGAAAAGCTTCATGAAAGAACTGAAGCCGCAGTCTCTGGAGGATATCATAGCCGGCGTTGCCCTGTACCGTCCGGGCCCCATGGATTTTATTCCCCAGTATATTCGGGGAAAGAGCCGGCCTGACCTGGTGCAGTATGAGTGTCCCCAGCTGAAGCCGATTCTGGAACCGACCTATGGCTGTATTGTCTATCAGGAGCAGGTCATGCAGATCGTGCGGGATCTGGCAGGCTATACCTACGGCGGAAGCGACGTTCTGCGCAGGGCCATGTCAAAGAAAAAGGCGAAGGTCATGGAGGAGGAGCGCCAGAATTTCGTCTACGGCAATCCGGAGAAAGGGATTCCCGGGTGCATCAGCAGAGGGATCTCCGAGCAGACGGCAAATCACATCTACGACGAGATGCTGGATTTTGCAAAATACGCCTTCAACAAGTCACATGCGGCGGCATATGCCATCGTATCCTTCCAGACTGCCTGGCTGAAATACTACCATCCGGTTGCCTTCATGGCTGCCCTGATGACATCCTGTATTGACAATCCCGGAAAGGTTGCAGAATATATTCTGCACTGCAGGCAGCTGGGAATCGGGATCCTGCCGCCGGACATCAACAGGAGCAGAGGCACATTTTCCGTAGAAGACGGAAAGATCCGGTATGCCCTGACCGCTGTCAAGGGCATCGGCCGGCCGGTCATGCAGGCGATCGAAGAGGAGAGGGAACGGAACGGCCCGTTCCAGAGTCTGCAGGATTTCTGCCGCAGACTTGACACCAGGGAGGTCAACAAGAGGACACTGGAAAGCTTTATCAAGGCAGGCGCCTTTGACTCGCTCGGCGGGACGCGCAGGCAGTTTCTGCAGGTTTACACCCTGGTGATGGATCAGACGGCCCTGGAGAGAAAAAGCAGCCTCACGGGGCAGATGAATCTCTTTGATTTTATGGGAGAGGATGACCGGAAAGCCATGGAGATCCGGCTGCCGGATGTGGGCGAATTTTCGGCGGAAGAGAAGCTGGCCTTTGAAAAAGAAGTGACAGGGATTTACATCAGCGGACACCCCCTGCAGGATTATGAAAACCGGTGGAGAAAAAGCGTCACGAATGTAAGCACGGATTTTCAGCCGGACGGGGAAACCGGAATGCCCAGAGTGCCGGATCAGGCCAGAGCCGTGATCGGCGGCATCATTACGGAGAAAACCATTAAATACACAAAAAACAGCCAGACGATGGCT
Organism: uncultured Lachnospiraceae bacterium; assembly: GCA_902795835.1. Next base: position 3,742 of record CADBNA010000329.1, read on the forward strand.
TTTGTGACGCTGGAAGATCTGGTGGGAACAACGGAAGTCATTGTATTTCCGAAGAATTATGAGAGATACGCTTCCCTGCTTGAAGAGGATGCCAAAGTCTTTGCAGAGGGCCGGGTTTCCGCGGAAGAGGACAAACCGGCCAAGCTGATCCTGGACAGGCTGTACCCCTTTTCTGATGCGTCGGCGGAACTCTGGCTGCAGTTCGCAGACAGGGCGTCTTATGAGAGTCGGGCCGAACAGGTGCAGAGTCTGCTGCCGGCAGAAGGCGGAAATGACCGCATTGTCATATACCTGCGGGCGGAGAAGGCTATGAAAAAGCTGTCACGCGGCGTAAATCTGATGCAGGACCGTTCTCTTCCCGGCAGGATGGAAACCCTTCTTGGCAGGGATAATGTGCGTGTCGTGGAAAAGGGCATTGAAAAGAAGGGAAAAATGCATTAAAATCTTCTTATATCATGGTATCATGCGAAAAGGAGACAGGTATGGCTGCGGAGCACAAAGTGAAGACAATAGGTATCCTGACCAGCGGCGGTGACGCGCCGGGCATGAATGCGGCGATACGCGCGGCTGTGAGGAGAACGTTAGGAAAAGGGCTGAAGGCAAAAGGAATTCTGAAGGGATATGAAGGCCTCATCAATGAGGAAATCTTTGACATGGGAGCCCGGGATGTCTCTGATATTATCGGCAAGGGCGGTACGATTCTGTACTCTGCCCGCTGCATGGCCATGCACACGGAAGAAGGCGTGCAGAGAGCCGTGGATTCCTGCAGGAAATACGGAATCGACGGCCTGGTGGTGATCGGGGGCGACGGCTCCTTCGCAGGTGCGCAGAAGCTGGCAGAGCACGGCATCAATACGATCGGCGTACCCGGCACGATTGACCTGGACATTGCCTGTACAGAGTATACGATCGGCTTTGACACGGCCGTTAATACTGCCATGGAGGCGATTGACAAGGTCCGCGATACTTCTTCTTCTCATGAGCGGGTCAGCATCATCGAGGTCATGGGGCGCAATGCGGGCTATATCGCTCTGTGGTGCGGCATTGCTGTCGGAGCGGAGGATGTACTGCTTCCCGAAAAATATGACTACAATGAGCAGGCAATTGTTGATCACATTATTGAGACCCGGAAGAAGGGGAAAAAGCATCACATTATTATCAACGCTGAGGGCATCGGTCATTCCCAGGCAATGGCAAAACGAATTGAAGCCGCTACAGGTCTGGATACCCGGGCGACGATTCTGGGCTATATGCAGCGAGGAGGCAGTCCGACAGGAAAAGACCGCATGTATGCAACGATCATGGGGGCAAAGGCGGTAGATCTCCTGGCTGAGGGCAAGTCGAAGAGAGTTGTGGCCTATCACAACGGCGAATTTGTTGATTACGATATCAACGAAGCGCTGTCCATGAAGAAACAGCCTTCTCCGTATGAACTGTCCCTGATTAAGGAACTGTCATACAGCTATGTCATTCACTGAGAAGGGAAATCCGGGATGATCACTTCAGCTGACAATCCGCAGATCAGACACATCATACGACTGAATACAAAAGCACGCGCCCGGCGGGAAGCCGGGTGTTTTGCTGTGGAGGGGATCCGTATTTTCCGGGAGATACCGGAGGAGCTTCGCGGGCAGGTTTACGTCTCCGAATCCTTTCTCCGGTCACACGGCGATGTGCTGGGCGATACGCCTGCCGAGACGGTCTCTGACCGCCTGTTTTCCAGAATGTGCGATACGCAGACCCCGCAGGGGATTCTGACGGTGGTCCGGATGCCGCATTATACCAGGGAACAGCTGCTGGGCGCGAAGGATACAGCACCGCTCATCCTGCTTCTGGAAGACCTGCAGGATCCGGGAAATGTAGGCACCATTCTCCGCACGGCGGAAGGAGCCGGCGTCACGGGCGTATTTCTGAGCAGCCGGACAGCAGATATCTTTTCGCCAAAGGTGATCCGGTCTACAATGGGATCCGTGTTCCGGGTGCCGTTCCGGCAGGAGCCGGATCTGAAGGAAGTGACAGAGTGGCTTGCCGGCAGAAACGTTGTATCTTATGCAGCGCATCTGGCCGGATCTTCGGAGTATACCGAGCCGGATTATTCGCAGGGAACGGCTTTCCTTATCGGCAATGAGGGAAACGGTCTGTCAGACGCGCTTTCCGAAGCGGCATCCTGCCGCATCCGCATTCCCATGGAAGGACAGGTCGAATCCCTGAATGCGGCCGTATCCGCTGCCGTGCTGCTGTACGAGGCTCACCGGCAGAGACGCGGCTGAACAGGCCGGCCGTGGGGCTATACGATGAGGTTCAGCATGCCCGGAATGCATTCAACGGTGACATCGTCACTCTGCACGCTGACTTCACCGTCTGTGTGGACCCAGAGAGGCTCAGCCGTGCGGATACGCACCTTTTTCACCTGAAAGGGATTCACGCCGCGAATCGAGTAATACCTGCCGGCGTGTGCGGCCGGAAAGGACAGGAGCGCTTTGGGAACGGAGATGTCGCCGATGACGACAAGGTTCAGCTTCCCGTCTGAATCGGAAGCGTCCGGTGCAAACCGGTAGCCTCCTCCTTCATATGGTTCATTCAGGATGGCGGAAAAGAGCATCCTGTCGGTGTGGAAGGTGCGCCCGTCATCCATCTCAACATCTGCACGCACTCTGGGACTGGTAAAGATCTGCCGGACGCCGATAAATCCATATGTGACGCGGCCCAGATGGAACCTGTTGAAGAAGTCTTTCACCGGGGAGGAAAGGGCCTCCTCGCAGATAGAGGCATCATATCCGATGCCGGCGCTGACACAGAACAGACGCTGCAAGGGGCCGGAAGAGCCGTCTCCGTCCCGCCCGGAATCATACAGTCTTGACCGGGTATCAGCTGTGCTGCTGCAGGTGATGCGGCCCAGATCGACCGTGCGGCGCAGCCGGCCCGCTGCGATTCTTCGCAGGGCAGCTTCCGGATCCGAAGGGAGGCCAAGTCCGCGGGCAAAATCATTGCTGGAGCCGACAGGCACGATGCCGATCTGCAGATTACGGAAATCGGACACGCCGTTAATGACTTCGTTGATTGTACCGTCTCCGCCGAGGATGATAAGGGTCAGCACATCCTTCTTTGCAAGGTCATCTGCGGAACACCCCTCTCTTTCCGGTGCATCCCATGCATCGGCCACTTCCGGCAGGCAGCCGGAAGTAATGGCGCCGGCCAGTTCTCTGGCACTGCCGGGGCCTTGGGTATAATACAGGCGGAAGGATCTCTGCTCCCTGCGGAGCAGTTCCTGAAGCTTATCAATGGTCTGTGTGTCCCTGCCGGACTGAGAAGATGGATTTGCTATCAAATGGTACATATATGTGCCCCCTTATGGTTTCTGAATCAGGTCTGTTTCTGAGTATACTCGTTTTACACACGTGTTGCAAACAGGCTGAGAAAAAACGGAGGATTGTTTTATGAGAACCTGTGGTATTCTTTTTCCTGTTTCTTCCCTGCCGTCCAGGTATGGAATCGGCTGCTTCTCCCGGGAAGCTTTTCAGTTTATCGATTTTCTGCATGATGCCGGTCAGGGCTGCTGGCAGATTCTGCCCGTAGGACCGACCGGATACGGGGATTCCCCGTATCAGCCGGTGTCCGCATTTGCCGGGAATCCGTATTTTATCTCCCCGGAAGTTCTGACAGAAGAGGGATTTCTGAAGCAGGAGGAATGTGACAGCCGGAACTGGGGATCCGATCCGGAAAGAGTGGATTACGGCGCACTGTACACAGGCAGACAGGAGCTGCTGCGTCTTGCTTTCGGCCGCTTTCCGGAAAAGCTGAGTGCCGACAGGGATCTTCGGAAGGAGTGGGAAGCCTTCGCTGAGAAAGAACAGTGGTGGCTGGATGATTATGCGCTGTACATGACCATTAAGGAACTGTCAGACGGCCGTGCCTGGAGTGACTGGGAAGAGCCGCTCCGCATGAGAGATGAAAAGGCCCTGGATGCGATCCGGGAGCAGGAAAAAGAGAAGCTGCAGTATTACAGCTTCCTGCAGTTCCTGTTCAGCCGCCAGTGGGACAGACTCCGCGCCTATGCAAAAGAGAAGCAGGTTCGCATCATAGGCGACATTCCCTTTTATGCGGCAATGGACAGCGCTGATACATGGGCACATCCGGAAGTGTTCATGATGGATAAAGACCGCAGACCGGCTGAGGTGGCAGGCTGCCCGCCGGATGCTTTTTCGCCGACAGGGCAGAAATGGGGCAATCCGGTCTATGACTGGAAGAAACTGAAAAAGGCAGGATACGACTGGTGGATCAGGCGGATGGAGCGGAGCCTGGAGCTGTATGATGTGCTGCGGATTGATCATTTCCACGGATTTGATCAATACTATGCTATTCCGGCAGCGGATGAGACTGCGGAAAACGGCGTGCTCTGCAAAGGGCCGGGCCTGGATTTTTTCCGGGTGCTGCGGGAGAAGCTGGGAGATATTCCGGTGATAGCCGAGGACCTTGGAAATGTCACGGAAGAAAACCTGAAACTTCTGAAAGAGACCGGGTTTCCGGGAATGAAGGTGCTGCAGTATGCCTATACCAGCTGGGACAGCATCTATCTGACGCACCGGCACGAAAAGAACTGTGTCGTGTACACAGGCACACATGATAATACGACGGCCCTCGCCTGGGTGGAAGACCTGCGGGACGGAGAGAGAGACTATGTCCGCCGGTATATTAACTCCGAGAATACGGATTACGGACGCTTTGTATGGGATTTTATCCGGGAAGCCTACCGGTCTGTCGCGGATCTGTGCATAATTCCGCTGCAGGATTATCTGGTTAAGGGCAGGGAAGCCCGCCTGAATGCGCCGGGGACGGCGGAAGGCAACTGGCAGTGGCGGCTGCTGCCGGGTTTTCTCTCCGGGGATCTCTGCCGCAGCATCAGGGGACTTTCCGAGCTGTACGGCCGCATTCCGCAGGAGGAAAAAGATGAATAATACTTTTTTCGCCATGCTTTCCCGTATGAAGTATATCGAGCGGTGGGCTCTGATGCGCAGTTCCCGTCCGGAGAACCTGAGTGAGCATTCTCTGGAGGTTGCCATGATCGCGCATGCGCTCTGCATGATCGGCAATATACGGTACGGACGCCATCTTCCGGCGGAGCGGGCGGCACTGGTTGGGCTGTATCATGATGCTTCAGAGATCATCACGGGCGATATGCCTACGCCCGTGAAGTATTATAACAGGGATATCCGGGATGCCTACCGGCAGGTAGAGGCGGTGGCGGAAAGCCGGCTTCTGGAGAAACTGCCGGATGATCTGCGGGAAGCCTATGCCTCTGTGTTCCGCGGAGAGGATACCCCGGAGGATATGTACATGCGCCGGCTTGTCAAGGCGGCAGACAGGCTCTCCGCCCTGATCAAATGCATAGAAGAAGAAAAAGCGGGCAATACGGAATTCCGCACTGCCAGAGACTCCACAATGGAACTGCTGCAGCAGCTGCGGGCCGATTGCCCGGAGGTGAATGATTTTATGAATGAGTTTCTGCCCGCTTACGGCAGGACGCTGGATGAACTGTCAGGCTGATTGCCGGTTCCGGAAGGGACATCCACATATTTTTCAAGGTATTCTTCCAGACAGAGATCTTCACTGTGCATGACGCGGGCGGCGGTCAGTCCGACATAGCGGTAATGCCACGGTTCAAATATAATGCCTGTGATGTCGGATTTATCAGTGGGATAACGGACGACAAAGCCATATTGCCAGCAGTTCTCCATCAGCCACTGCTGTGCCGGCTCGTCCAGCTGGCTCTCGTCGACATCCGGGTTTGTGGTCGTGCCGATATCCACTGCCAGTCCCAGCTCATGTTCGCTGGTGCCCGGAACGGCAACGGATTCGCCGGCATGCATCCGGGCGGTCTCCAGATCCTCCCCTGCACCCAGGTACAGGTCCGTCATATTCTGGAAATACAGCTCCTGCAGCTCGTGTTCGCGAAAGCCGGAAATAACCAGGGGATTCAGACCTTCCAGCCGGCAGGCCGTCAGCATCTTCAGAAGGGCGTCACAGCAGCGGGCGTCGGTATACTGGTCATTTTCTACCAGTACCACCTCGGGATCATAGCCTTCGGGAATCGGGTGATCGGCATTTACAAGGATCAGGCACCAGTCATCTGCGGGATCGTAGTCTGACGTGTCCGGTGCGGGAGTCGGCTCTGGCGTCTCCGTCGGGGCGGGCTCGGGCGTTTCCACCGATGACGCTGACACTTCGTCAGAAACCGGCGGGGAGGCGGAGGCGGCAGCTTTGGCCTCCTCCAGATCCTTCAAAGCCTGTTCGGCTTCCGAGACGGACAGGTCGGAGGGAGACAGCGGGGTGCGGTGAAACTGCCAGATCCCGAAGCCCGCCGCAAGAACTGCCGCGGTGAGGATGCCGACGGCAATACGCGCGCGTCTCCGGCGCTTCCGCGCGGCAGCCTTTTCAGCCGCCTCCCTCCTGCGGGCTGCGGCCGCGCGCTCTGCCCTGATCTTTGCCTCACGTGCCGCCCTGCCGGAAGAAGGATTATCCCGCAGGTATTTGCCGATTATGTCGTCATTCATCAGCCTGCGCTGCTCTGCTTCTCCTTCATCGGAATCCAGATATCTGCCCAGGATTTCATCTGTTTTATAATCTCTGATATCTTTTTTATCCATAACATTTTTCAGTATAGAAAAAACGCTCTGCAAAGTCAATCATGCAAAGCGGTTGAAATATGGGCTGTGCATGGCATATAATAGAATATGATTACAACGCTAATAGTCCCGAACCCACGCAAGCTCGCTGGCAAGTGGGTGAAAGGACTTGTGGCGTGCCCCGACATGAAGATAAATAGGAAAGGACTTCTCATATGCCTGTCAGAAAACAAAAACACAACCGGGGTCTGCTGCTCCTGATGGGTCTGCTGCTCTGCCTGCTTATTTCCGGCGGTGCCGCGGCGGCGGAAGCGGAGACAGCCCTGGTCGCGGATTATTATTCTCTCTTTACTGCAGATGAAGTGCGTTCGCTCGATGAGCAGTGCAGAGCTTTTTATGACCGGAACGGTCTGCCGGTTTTCATCCTGACGGCTGACAATGCAACGGTGGGCGGTTCTTCCGACAGCGCAACCGTTTCGTTTATCGAGGACTATGCGGACCGGAATTTCAGCGGAGACTGCGTCGGCCTGATCATAAATATGGAGACGCGGTATCTGTATCTGGATATCAAATGTGATACCGAAGAGACCCGCAGCCGGCTGACAGATGCTAAGCAGAGACGGATACAGGATGCCGTACGCGATTCGCTGGCGTCCGGAGACTGGTACGGCGGCGCGCAGGCGTTTATCCGTCAGACAGACGAGGAGTACAACCGGTTTGCCGGAACTGGCGGAGAAGACAGCGGCATGCTGCAGTACGGCATCTGCGGAATTCTGGCGGCACTCTGTACCGGCATTGTGTTCTCAGCCCGTGTTTCCAGACACCGGGAGAAGAAGATTGCCGTGAGCGCCGATCCTTATGTGGTGGGCGGCGGCATCCGCCTCACCCGCCAGACAGACGATTTTGTGCGGACCTATGTGACCAGGGTGGCCAAACCCAAAGAGAGCAGCGGAGGAACTTCTACCCATCATTCGTCCGGAGGCCACACACACAGCGGCGGCGGAAGTCATTTCTGAGGAGGAACTATGGCAAACAGAGTATACAGATGTCCGGCCTGCGGAGGAGAACTGGAGTGGTCACCATCGGCGCAGAAGCTCCGCTGCCCGTACTGCGGGTCAGAATTTGACCTGTCTGAATTCGATAGAAAGGAAGAGGGAATCGGGCAGGAGCTGGACAGTGACGATTACGAAAAAGGAGAGGACGCAGGAGCGGCGGGACATACCAGCACCTCGGACGCGACAGATGACTCTGCCGTCAATCCGCAGGATCTCCGCGTCTATCGCTGCAGGAACTGCGGCGCGGAAATCATCACCGACAAGACAACGATGGCAACCAGCTGCGCATTCTGCAACAGCCCGGTCGTGCTGACGGAACAGCTGGATACGGAATTTCGCCCGAAGTGGATTCTGCCGTTCCGCATTGAGAGAAAACGGGTAGAGCAGATTTATCTGGACTATGTGAAGTCACGTCCCTTTACGCCGAAGGAATTTACTTCCAGAGCCCAGATTGAAAAGATCAAGGGCATCTATATTCCTTTCTGGATGTACCACATGGATCTGTCAGGCTCGCTGGACGCAACAGGTGAGACGGTCATGACGACCTCTGACAGGGATTATGTCTACACCCACCATAAGGTGTTTCACATTGTCCGGAACGGAATTGTGAACATCGACAAGCTCCCTGTTGACGCGTCTTCGAAAACGCCGAATGACGCGATGGACAGCATAGAACCGTTTGACTACAATGACCTGAAGCCGTTCCGCATGTCCTATATGGCAGGCTTCCTGGCCGAGAGATATGACGAGGATATGCAGCAGTGCCGGGACAGAGCCATGGTCCGGGCCAGAAATACCGTTGAGCAGAAGCTTGCCTCCACGATCAGCGGCTATTCCAGCCTCCATGTGACGTCAACCAATATTGAGCCGCTGCCCGGAAAACCGGTCCGGGCTGAATATGCGATGCTGCCGGTCTACCTGCTGTTCACAAAGTACCTGGGCAGGGATTATCTGTTTGCCGTCAACGGACAGACAGGAAAAGCCGTAGGCAATGTTCCCGTTTCAAAAACAAGGGCCGCACTGTTCTGTGCGCCCCTGTTCGGAATACTGTTTGTACTGTTTTCTGCTATTGCCTACATGTTTTTCTGAGTGACTGCCTGTGCAGAGCACTGTGCCATGCTGCAGCCTAAAATGCAAGATCGCTTCGGCGATCTTGTCTTCTTTTGCGTATTCAGCGTATCTGCTGGTCCGTGCGCGCCTCCTTTCTGACCGTACGGAAGATGATGATATAGATGGCGATCACGACGAGTGCAAAGATCAGCATGGAAGACATGGTGCTGAGCATTGCGCAGGTGTCATACAGACCGTGAATAAAGACAGACAGCAGATAGCCCTTCAGGATATTGACTTTTGCCTGGTCCGGACGGCCCATGTTTTCACATTGCCGTGCCCGGCCGTAATAGATGCCGAACAGCACTGCAAAGCCCATGTGACCGGGGATGGAGAGCAGCGCCCGCGGGATCAGGACGGAAGGCCCGTAGCCGAGACCGTAGATAATGTTCTCCATACCGGCAAAGCCCAGGGAGGTAAACACCGCATAGACAACTCCGTCAAAGCGGAAGTTGAAAAACGGTTTTTTCCACACCCGCAGATGCATCAGGAAATATTTGGTTCCTTCTTCGACCGCGGCCACTACCAGAAAAGCCATAAGGATGGTGTAGACCGGGCTGGCCGGACTGAGACCGGACAGGTCCAGCGCGATGGTTCCGATGGTTTCCAGAATCATAGAGAGAAGTCCTGCCAGCACACCCATGAGCAGCAGGCTCAGAAGGAGCCCCATAGGCTCCTTTTCCAGTTTGTCCTGCCGGTAGATATAGATCAGCAGAAGAGCTGCCGGCAGGACAGCAAGGGTTATATATACAAAATACAGGGCCATTCCCGGCATCAGAAGAAACATAAGAACCTTCCTTTCATTTGAATCCGAATTGCATCAGGAGAGTGTCAGGGCGTCCGTCCAGTACGCACGGTTGTAGATGTCCGTGAAACGATAGGTCAGGCGCACATCTCCCTCCGGCAGATACACATCACTGATCTGCATGTCATCCGTCACCTTCATCTGATCTCCCATCAGGTAACTGTCGTCATAAGTCCCGTCATAGGTATAGTAATCACACAGGAAATCAAGAGTATCGCCTTCATTCAGCTCCGTCATGTTTTTCGCAAGCGTTTCCGTCTCATCCTCCAGGTATTCCGGTGCGGCGCCTGCAATGTATCCGTCAGGATGCTCCGTATCGAAGACAAGGATCAGATTGACGCGCTCGTCATTCAGGAGAGCGGGCACGCGGCCCATAATGGACCAGTCGTCGCCGTTATAGACGGTGCTCAGGTGATAATACGGGACAGGCTGCTCATTGATTGCGAGCCAGGTGCGCTCTGTGTCGGCAACCAGATTGCCCTCATCATCAAAGGAGAACTGGTCATCCAGACCCATGTCAATATACCCCTCTCCGTCATCGAAGAATACATTCTTCTCCAGGTCATGGACGAGAGCCCACTGGTCCTCGCTCATATTCAGCACATATTCCCCGCTTTCCTTTTCTTCCCAGACCAGGCCGGAGGCATCCAGCTGGTTCTCTGAGATATAGATGGCGGCTTCTCCGGGATCAACGGACCGCCCGGAAAGGAACCCGGTATTTCCGCTGCCCAGTCCGGAGATGGAACTGAAATCACTGCCGAGGAACTGCTCCAGCAGGGCTGAGAGCGCGTCGGAATTGCCGTAGGAAGAGGAGGAACTCTGTCCTGACATCTCCCCGAGCAGAGAGAAGAGCGGTGACCCGGTGCCGCCGGATGCCGCCTGCCCGTAGGTTTCCATACTGGCAAACTGCTGGATGCATTTGGCGTAGGCGGAATCCATGCCGATCTGCCCGTAGGTGTTGACGATGGTATCCACATAAGAAGCATTCTTATATGGGAAATAGATGGACAGTCCATAGGCGTTTGTCATGTTGGAAGAGGTGCGGTTGTATTTGACGGCACCGTTCAGCGCCTTTGCAAGCGCCGACCCTTCGGCGGTCCCCAGATTCTGCGCAAAATGGATCAGGTCAATCTGGTCAATGCGGGAACTGCGGGCAAATTCACGCGTCTGGTTTCTGGCATTGGAAACCGTGCTGTAGGCATTTCCTGCAATGAGGCTGCTCACAGATTCCGAGAAATCCGTGATTCTGGAGGGGACTGTATGGGACAGCTCGGCGAGGTCCGTCACTGACAGCGTGGTCTGCTGGCCCGAACATTTGCGGGCGCATTCAGAGACGAAATCATCAACGATGAGTTTGCCCAGTTCTACTGTCGGTATGGACGTATTCTGGGAGAGACGGCTGAGCCAGTTTGTATAATACCAGCCTACACCGGGCTCTGTCTCTTCGGATGCAATCATGTAGTCCGCATACTGATCCAGCATCAGCGCCGTTTCGACCGTCGCCATCAGGCAGGCGTCAAAACCGATGAAATCAAAAGTGACGCCGCCGTCCTTCAGGGCTTTGTTGATGCCGGCCAGACTCATGGATCCCTGACGTTTGTACTTTTCATCATAGCCGTAGCCGCTGACGGATCCGCCGCCATGATCCCACAGGATCAGTTCATTCCGGTTGGCCGGATAGTTGGCGGCACACCACTTGATGAAAGCGGTCAGATTGGCCGGATCAACCATGGTGCCGTTGCCCGCATTTTCGACAAGGCGGATCAGACGTCCGTTTTTGAGCTGCCAGATCTGGTTAACCTGATTGCTGATGCCCTGGGTGCGCCAGGAGGCGCATCCGCCGGTATATACGATGACATTGACATTGTCACTCAGGCTGGCGTTGGCCATTTCCTGGAGATCGGAAGTGCCCATGCCGCTGCGGGATTCCAGGTCAGTGCCGCACATATATATCATCAGGGTGACCTTGTCGCGGCCGTTGCCCAGAATCTGCGTGCGCTTTGCCCGGGCTCCGCTGACAACAGTGGTATCTGCCTGTGCATTCTGAGCGGTCGTATCCGTCCATCCGGTGGAGTAGGAAGAGTTTCCGCCGAACAGGCTGGAGAA
>CADBNA010000330.1 GCA_902795835.1 uncultured Lachnospiraceae bacterium
GAAAAGGGAAGAATATGTGTAGTAGTCGTGAGGATTACACTGCCGGGCAGAATGGACGACATATAGCGAAGAAAGGTTGTCTTGCCGCCGCTTCCGGTCACGGCAGTGATCCCTTTTGGAATTGTAATCCTGGAAAATGGAAGATACATGGCTTCACGTCAGCTCCACTTCGGTGAATTGCATGGTCCGCACGTCAAAAAGGCCTTCATCCGTGATTTTCAGGTCCGGTATCACAGGCAGAGCCATGAAGCAGAGTGACATCAGCGGCTCGATGTCCCTGCGGACGCCCAATACATCGTGGGCAATCCGCTGCAGTTCGGACAGATGGCTGATGACATAATCGGCGCTCCGGTCACTCATGAGTCCGCCTGCCGGCAGCTCCAGACCGGCGAGTATTCTGCCGTCCAGAACGGCGGTCATGCCGCCCTTCATGCGCACCACTTCCGTCACTGCGGTGTACATATCCTTTGTATTGGTTCCGGCGACAATAATGTTGTGGGAATCATGGGCGACGGATACCGCGATGGCACCCCGCTTCAGCCCGTATTCCGACAGCAGCGCGGAAGCGGTGTTCCCGGTGCCGTGATGGCGTTCGACTACACTGATTCTTACCACATCCCGATTGCTGTCAAAGACAAAATCACCATCCGCGTCGATCTGAACCAGCTCTTTTTTCTCTTCTGTCAGCACCCCTCCGGGCAGCACCCGGATTGTTCTGACTTTACCGGAGTGCAGATGCAGCTTCAGCTTTTCTTCACGGAAATCGCCGATATTCATGTTTCCGATCCGAACCGGTCTGCAGTCTGCATGATCCGGTATCACGCATTTTCCGTCTGCTGCAGTGAGGATACCCCGCTTCCAGACCTTTTTTACCTCGAAGGACTCCAGATCATTTACCAGAACCAGATCCGCAATCCGGCCAGGAGCAATCGCCCCTCTGTCCGTCAGATGATAACACTGCGCCGCATTGCAGGTAGCCATGGAGATGGCGTCGATCGGGTCGATCCCCTTTTCTATACAGTATCGTACGCCGGCGTCTGCCGCGCCTCTCTTCAGAATGGTCAGCGGCTGGATATCGTCGGAGCAGAGCAGGCAGCGGGAGGCATTTGCCGCTGTGACCCCTTTTGCCAGTTGGGGCAGGTCGATGCAGGCGGAGCCATAGCGCAGCTGTACATACATCCCCAGACGGATCCGTTCCGTCATTTCTTCTACGGTGGAACACTCATGATCGGTCCGTACGCCGGCAGCGATATAGGCAGACAGATCTTTTCCGGTCAGTCCCGGGGAATGGCCGTCTGTGATCACTCCGGCCTCCTCTGCCAGAAGGAGTTTGTCCAGGACGATGCTGTTCCCGTTCAGCACGCCCGGAAAATCCATCATTTCGCCCAGACCGATTACCCGGTGCGCCATTACATCTTTTCGCATATCCCCGCTCTTTATGCCGGCCCCCGAGTGCTCAAAGGGCGTGGCCGGCACACAGGAGGCCATCATGAAGAAGATATCCATCACGGCATCCTCTGCGTCAGCCTGCATAAAATAAAGGCCGTCCAGACCCGCCACGTTCATAATCTCATGGGGGTCTGCAATGACCGAAGTGACGCCTCTGGTCACCATGATTCTGGAAAATTCACGGGGCAGGAGCATGGAAGACTCAATATGGATATGACTGTCAATCATGCCCGGAATCAGGTATCCGGAAACCTCTGCCGTCTCAATGCCTTCATAAGAGCCGATGCCGATGATCACACCGTCGCAGACAGCTACATCGCCTTCCAGTATTTCTCTGGAAAGGACATTAACGATTTTTGCACCCCTTATTACCAGGTCAGCCGGGACAAGCCCCCTGGCCTGGCGGATTCTTTTTTCCAGGAGTTCTCTGGCGGGTGCCCGGTTGTCAGGGCCTCTGTCTGCAGCCTTTCGGTTGATCGCCATCTGATTACCTCCATATTCCGAAACATGCTTTGCTCAGGAGTCCGCTTTTTCCGCCCGGGCGTACATGGTTTTCCTGACAGCGTTCAGGATGTTCTCATAGCCGGTGCATCGGCACAGATGCCCGGAAAGCAGTTTTCTGAGCTCCGCGTCGGTGTAGATGACGCCCGGTTTCAGGAAGCTTTCAGCCTCCAGAATAAAGCCGGGAGTACAGAATCCGCACTGAACAGCCGTCTCATCCACAAATGCCTGCTGCAGATCGGACAGTTCTCCGTTGGGGCCTGTCAGGGCCTCCAGCGTGGTGATCTCTTTTCCGTCAGCCCAGATCGCCAGATAAATGCAGGAATTGTAGCATTCGCCGTCGATGATGACGGCGCAGGCGCCGCACTCGCCGACCTCGCAGCCTTTTTTGACGGAGGTCAGACTGTAATCATTGCGGAGCATGTCTGTCAGGGATGCCCGGACATCTACCACGGCTGTCCGTTCCCGGCCATTGATTGTGCAGCGGATGATTTTATACTGCCGCTCATCCCCGGCGCTTCCTTCCGGTTTATTCATCGGATCCGCCTCCTTTCTCCTGCTGAAGGTCATTGGCGAGCCCTTCGGGCGTCAGTGCGTCTGCACCGGCCGGCTTTTCCGGATCTGCCAGCCCGGCTGCGGCGAGAAAGGCGCGTCTGGCCAGTTCGCTGCAGATGTGTTCCCGGAATTCTTTACCGGCTCTCCAGCTGTCTCTGGGGTGCACGTCTTCCAGGACAGAACGGCCGATTTCATCAGCCAGTGACACAGTCAGCTCTGCGCCCCGGAAACGCTGCTCTGTCAGAGGCGCCCTGCCGGGCACCGGACCGGCCACACCGAAGGCAATCCGGAGGTCCTGTACGGCTGTCCGGTCATCCGAGAGCCGGACATTGACACTGCAGCCGATGGTGGCAATCTCCATGGCGTTCCGCATGCCGTATTTGATATAGTGCCCGCTGTATCCTTTGTAAGAGGATTCGGGAATCAGGATGGCAGTCTGCAGTTCTCCGGGCCGCAGATCTACTTTCCCCGGGCCGAGGTAAAACTCCTGAATGGGTATGACCCGCCTTCCGTCCGGCCCGTCAATCTGTATTCTTGCGTCCCAGGCCATCAGAGTGGAAGCGGAGTCGGCGCTGGTCACCCCGTTGCAGGTGTTTCCGCCGATCGTGCCTATGGCGCGGATCTGCGGTCCCCCCACCAGATCGACGGCTTTTCCCAGTACCGGAATGTACTGCTGAATCAGCGGGTCTTCCGTGATGTGACGGAAAGAGGTAAGAGATCCTATGCACAGTGTGCCGTCTCCTGTCATGGTGACGCCCCGCAGTTCATCGAGGCCATAGATGCTGACCAGTTCACAGCCGGCCATCTTTCCGGCGCGGATATGAATCAGGACATCGGAACCGCCGGCAATAATCTTTGCGTCGGGATGCTCCAGGAGCAGACGGACAGCGTCCTGCACATCAGCCGGCTCGTATATGGCCTTTATATCAAACATCTGCACGCACCTCCATTTTCTGCTCTCCGGAGTGCTCCGGCGGTGACGCCTGGTCTCTGAACAAATGCGCCTCCCTGAACTTCCGGAACAGCAGGTGAGGATCCATGGGAAGTTCGTCGAGGGGCACGCCGACTGCCTGCAGCACGGCATTCCGGATGGCGGGAGCTGCCGGCAGAGCAGGCGGCTCTCCCAGGGCCTTTGTGCCATAGGCGCTGGTGGGCTCGGCATTCTCCACGAAACCGACTTCCAGGTGCGGGTGGTCCATGGCCGTGGACAGCTTGTAGTCCAGCAGATTGCCGTTCAGCAGCTTTCCTGTCTTTGGGTCATAGATCATCTTTTCGCTCAGGGCATAGCCGATGCTCATGCTCATGCCCCCGTGCACCTGGGCCCGGGCCAGAGCTGGGTTGACCAGGGTTCCGGCGTCGTGGACGTTGATCACGTCCAGCACCCGGATCCTGCACATCTCGATATCGACTTCTACTTCGGCAAAAGCACAGCCGAAGCTGTAGGCGTTGGTTTTGAGCTGGGCCGTTTTTTCCATAGTCAGGTGTTCACAGTGCTCCATGTCATAGAGACTGCTGCTCGCCAGCTCTCCCAGACTCATCAGGATTCTTCCGTCTGTTGTGCGGATAATATTTCCGTCCCGGATATCCATCAGATAGGGCTGCATCCGGGTGTAGCGGAAAGCGGTCTCCAGAATATTGCTCCGGAACGCTTCGGCACAGCCTCGGATCGCCATTCCCGCGGCATATGTCTGCCGTGATGCATAGGCACCGGTGCCGTAGGGCGTTACATCCGTATCCTGGCTGCTGACGATGTGGACCTTATCCAGCGGTATGCCCAGCGTCTCTGCTGCCATCTGTGAAAATGCGGTGTCTGCGCCCTGTCCGATCTCTGTTTCGCCCACCTGCAGCTGAATCGAGCCGTCCTGGTTCATCACCATCCGGCAGGAGCTGGTCTCCAGTGAGATCGGCCAGACAGCGGTATTGTACCAGAAGGCCGCACAGCCGATCCCCCTGCGGATGCGGCCGGTCTGCCCGGTGTAAGCTCTGCGCTTCTTTTCATAATCGATGTAAGCCATACCGGCATCCAAAACCTGGTTATAGGTATCGGAATACAGTTCATTTTTTGAAAAGGCATCCACATAGCCTTTCGGCATAAGGGTTTTTCTGCGGTATTCTACCGGGTCCAGGCCGAGGATACGGCAGATATCATCCGTGTGCGATTCCATGGCAAAGGTTACCTGCGGCATGCCGTACCCCCGCATGGCGCCGGCCACCTGACGGTTGGTAAATACCGTCCAGCTGTCACATTCCATGTTGTCGCAGGGATACATCTGCGGGACAGCATTCATTCCTTTGGCTGCAATGCCGTGACCATGAGAGGCATACGCCCCCTGGTTGGACCAGCATTCCAGCTTCCGGGCCGCCAGAGAGCCGTCAGAAGGCCGCACCCAGGAAATCACATGGTAGCGGATCGCATGCCGGACACGGCAGTTGGCAAAAGTCTCTTCCCGCGTGCACTCCAGACGGACCAGACGGCCTCCGACCTGCATGGAAAGCCAGGCGCAGAGCGGCTCATACAGGGCATCCTGCTTGTCTCCGAAACCGCCTCCGACATAAGGCTTGACCAGACGGACACGGCCCCAGTCGATACCCAGTGCCTGGGCGACGCACCGCCTGGTAATATGGGGGATCTGGGTCGAAGCGGTTACGTGCACCCTGTCGCCCTCCATCCAGGCGTAGCAGCCGGCATTTTCGATATGACAGTGCTGCACCGTCGGGGTATCGAACCAGCCCTCTACTTTTATCAGTCCTTCTTCGCGGATCGCTTCCGCATAATTGCCTTTCCTGACCTGCGTGTGATTCAGCACATTGCCGGGATAGTTCTCATGCAGCTGCGGCGCGCCTTCTTTCATGGCCTCCTGCACGTCAAGGACAAAAGGAAGCTCTTCATATTCAACCCTGATTTTGCGGACGGCCTGCATGGCGCTGATTTCATCCTCGGCAACGACGGCGGCCACATCATCGCCGTAATAACGGACATGCCTGGTCAGAAGATGACGATCGGAGACGTCCTGATGGGCAGGGTCCATGGACCAGGGATGGCCGGCTGTAGGAAAGGTGTGTTCCGGCGCGTCAAAACAGGTCAGTATTTTCACTACGCCGGGGACCTTCAGGGCTTCTGAGATATCCACGGAGCGCACCAGCGCATGGGTAATCTCCGCGTGACAGATTTTGGCCACGAGAGCGTTCCGGTCACACAGATCCTCCACATAGCGGGCTCTTCCGGTTACTTTGTCATACGCATCTACACGGGGAACACTTTTTCCGATAATCATAGCAGAAGTACCTCCGGAACTCTTCAGCCGGGAAATAATTATCTAACTATACTATATCAAAACGAGTATTGCTGCGCAATATAAAGATATCTGAACAAAAAGAAAGAAATATAGGCCGATGCGCAATTAGTTTTCAGAGGGCGACCCGAATGTCTGCTGTGCTTCTGCCAGACCATCCCCGATCACGCTCATTGTCCTGGCATAGGAGGCGGCAGCCGGTTCTTTTATATCCTTCAGCCCGGTGTTTTTTTCCAGGTTGTCTGCGTCATCCAGAGGGAGGATGCAGAAATCATAGGTCCAGGTGCCGTCCTCTTTGCGGCTGCGGTACATCCAGGTCGGCGTGGCGTCCACACCGGCAAGGGCAACCGATCCGTCTGCGGACTGATGCAGCTGTAGGGTAATGATGACTCCGTCCTCCGTGTAACCGCCGGCCATGTCCATGATCATGAATTCCTCCATCTGATTGCTCATGGCATTGCCAACGGAGTATATGCAGAACATTTTCGATGAGCCGTCAGTGCTCTCAATAACGCTGATTGGTTCCTCACAGTGGGGGTGCCCGCCAATCAGAGCATTCACGCCCATGTTGCACAGGGTCTGGGCCATCTCTTTCTGGTACTCAAAGGGCTCCAGCATGTATTCCATTCCCCAGTGCAGGTTGGCGATGATAAACTGCGCACCTGCCCGGTGCAGCTCTTCTATGATGAGACGGGCCTCCTGGTAAAAGGATTCACGCTGTTCGGGCCAGAAACTGTTGATCAGCGCGGCGTCATCTTCAGGTACCTGAATGGCGTTGATCCAGGTGCCGTTTCCTTCCGTTTCCAGGGTGTAATTGAAGAATCCCACCTTGATGCCTTTTATATCTGCGATATACCAGCGGGGATCTTCCGGGCTCTTCCTGATGCCTGTCCAGGCCAGCCCGTTTTCTTCAAAGAAATCCATGGTGTACAGCAGCCCTTCGCGGTGGCCGTCATAGATGTGATTGGTGGCCAGGAGCTGAAGGTCAACACCGCTGTCTGCAATGGCGGTAACGAGAGAACCCGGGATGCGGAACATGGGGTGGCCGCTGTAGGTATCCGGATCGGATGCCACGGCAGCCTCCAGTTCACAGGTCATGAAATCCGGCCTGCTGTAATACGGCGTGATGAACCGGAACACGGAAGAAAAATCATAGCTTCCGTCAGGCTGCGCCGCCGCTTCCAGAATGGGACTGTGCATGATCATCGCGCCTGTGCAGCCGATGGTAATATCCTTCTCTTCGAAGGTCGTCATGGCCGTGACCTGTTCTGCTGTCTCTCCGGCAGCGGAAGAGAGGGCCCCGCGCAAGCCGGATTCAGCCTCCGCCCCGGCAGGATCTCCTGCCGGGGCCTCTCCGCCGGCAGCCGGTACCGGCAGGCCGGTGCGGGCGTTCCGGATGAAGAAAAGAACGGCAGCGGCCGCCAGGAGGAGAAGGATGACAAGCAGCATATATTTCAGCGGACCGCGAAGCGACCGGGAAAAAGCATCTGGCAGGGAATTGTGCCTGTTTTTTCTGTCGGACATAGAAAGCACCTCTTTTCAGGCCTTGAACAGGTTACGGTTCGTATTCTTACCCCATAATAACTCTGACATCCGCGTCTGAGACACCCGCGGGAATCTCAGCAATTACATTTCCCTGGACCGGACGGCCGTTAACGGTGATCTCCCGCACGCCCTTCTGGACACCCGCCGTGTTGTCAACTGTGATGTGGAACGTCACGCCCCGGAAAGTGCGGTTCAGTGTGTATCCCTTCACTGTGTCCGGTATGCAGGGATCGATTCTCAGCCCGCCGAGCGTCGGCTGGATGCCCAGAATATACTGGCTGATTGCCGTAAAGGTCCAGGCGGCGGTTCCGGTGAGCCAGCTGTTTTTACCTTCGCCGAAGGTCGGGGCGTCTATGCCGGCTATCGTCTGGCAGTAGACATACGGCTCTGTGCGATGGATCTCACTGATGTCCTCCAGGTATACGGGACAGGTTTTGCGGAATACTTCGAAAGCCCGGTTTCCCCGGCCGATCATGGTCTCCGCGCAGACAATCCAGGGGTTGTTGTGGCAGAAAATACCCGCGTTTTCCTTGTATCCGGGCGGATAGGAAGATATCTCGCCCAGTTCCGGACGGTATACGGTATACGCAGGCTGAAGCAGGACAATGCCGTATTTCGTGTCCAGCCGTTCCCGGACACTGTCGAGCGCCTGCTCCGCCTTGCCGTTTTCCAGGCCGACGCCTGCCATGACGCACATTCCCTGCGGCTCGATAAAGATCTGTCCCTCGCTGCAGAGCCGGCTTCCCACAGGTCTGCTTTCCGCGTCAAAGGCCCGGATGAACCAGGCGCCGTCCCAGCCGGCATCCTGTATGCGATCACTCATCTGCGAAACCGCCAGACGGACTTCGGCCGCTTCGGCATCCAGTCCCCGCGCATCACAGAGCTCGGCGTATTCCTGTCCGTACCTGACAAACATGCCGGCTATAAAGACGCTTTCTGCTGTCGGCCCCTCGCTGGGACCGGAGGTCTGGAAACTCTCGCCGGGTTCTGTTGAAAAGCAGTTCAGGTTCAGACAGTCGTTCCAGTCCGCTCGTCCGATCTGCGGGAGACCGTGAGGGCCCAGGTGCGTCCGAGTAAAATGAAAGCTGCGGCGCAGGTGTTCCATGAGCGGGGCCGACTTTGCATCATCATTGTCAAAGGCGCAGGGCTCATCCAGGATCGAAAAGTCCCCGGTTTCACGGATATAGGCGGAAGTTCCGGCGATCAGCCAGAGCGGGTCGTCATTGAATCCGCTTCCGATATCCGCATTTCCTTTTTTGGTGAGCGGCTGGTATTGATGGTAGGCGCTGCCGTCTTCAAACTGCGTGCAGGCGATGTCGATGATGCGCTCCCGTGCCCGTGCGGGAATCAGATGCACAAACCCCAGAAGATCCTGGCAGGAATCCCGGAACCCCATCCCTCTGCCCAGACCGCTCTCATAGTAGCTGGCACTGCGGCTCAGGTTGAAAGTGACCATGCACTGGTACTGGTTCCAGATGTTTACGAGCCGGTTCAGCCGGACATCCTCTGTCTGTACCGTATATACGGACAGGAGATTCGACCAGTATTCTTTCAGCTCGGAGAGGGCAGCAGCAGCCTGGGCGTCAGTCATGTACTTCTGCATCAGACGGCGGGCCGGCTCTTTGTTGATGACATCGGGCGCCTCGAATTTCCGGTCCGCCGGATTCTCACAGTATCCCAGAAGGAAAATAAAGCTGGCTTCTTCCCCGGGAGAAAGATCCACTTCCAGGTGATGGCTCCCGACAGGAGCCCATCCGTGGGCAATGCTGTTGCGGCTGCGGCCTTCCAGGACAGCTTCCGGATCCGCAAAAGAACGGTACGGGCCGGTAAAGGCATCCCTGCTGGTGTCAAAGCCGCAGACGGGCCTGTTGACGGCGTATACGGCAAAATGGCGGCGCCGCTCCCGGTATTCCGTCTCATGGTAGATGGCGTTTCCCTCCACCTCTACTTCTCCTGTGGAAAAATTACGCTGAAAATTGGAGGCATCATCCTGGGCGTTCCAGAGACAGAATTCCACAAAGCTGAACAGATGAAGATGTTTTTCTTTCGCCCCGTTGTTCTTCAGCGTGAGCCGGTTGATTTCACAGGGATCCCCCAGAGGGACAAAGGCCGTAAGCTCTGCCCGGACCTGGTTTTTTTCACCGGTGATAACCGTGTAGCCCCGGCCGTGCCGGCAGGAATACGCGTCCAGAGGCGTCCGGACCGGCTGCCAGCCGGGGTTCCAGATGGTATCTCCGTCTTTGATATAGTAATACCGTCCGCCGTTATCGGAGGGACAGTTGTTGTACCGATAGCGGGTGAGGCGCAGCAGTTTTGCATCTTTATAGAAGGAATAGCCTCCGGCCGTGTTGGATATCAGACTGAAAAAGTCCTGAGAACCAAGGTAGTTGATCCAGGGCAGCGGAGTGCGCGGTGTGGTGATTACATATTCTCTTGCGTCATCGTCGAAGTGTCCGAATTGCATAACAGCCTCCTTGGTAAATGGGGTATAATATCGTCTGCTGTCAGCAAAACAGACTCTCTCAGGTGACAGCGAATACGATTAAGTAACCTGTTTCATATTATAGTGTGAGACTGCGGAAAAGTAAATCAGGAACATGAAGGATGAAAAAAGGCAAAAGAAACAAATTCTTCCAGTCATATTTTGACATGATGTACAGATAATGCTATACTGACACAAAAATATTCGATATTCTATCTTCACGGATGCTGGGGCGGCGGTGATGCCGGCCCTTATTTGCATAAAAAGAGGAGGATATTCCGTATGGATGAGAGGAAGAGAAAAAGACACCGCATTTTCAAACGGATCGGAAGGATTTTCCGGATGATCCTTGTACTGGCGATTGCCGCCGGCATCACGGCTTCCCTGATGTATGTGGGCATCGCTTACCATGCGGATGAGACGGCACAGGCATATCTGGACGGGCCGGGACAGCAGGAAGAGAATGCTTCTTCTGTTAAGATCCTGGATATTGAGCAGGGCCTTTTCCTGGACGGTGCGGGCACGGAGAATGCACTGGTTTTCTACCCGGGAGCCAAAGTCGAATACACGGCGTATCTTCCTTTTCTTTACCGGCTGGCGGAAGACGGAATAGACTGTTTTCTGGTCAAGATGCCGGCAAATCTGGCCGTGTTCGGCAAAAACAAGGCAGAGCGGATCATCCGGTATAATCCGTATGAGCACTGGTATATCGGCGGCCATTCCCTGGGCGGCGTGATGGCGGCGGATTATGCGGCGCGCCACGAGGAAGAGCTGGACGGCGTCGTTCTGCTGGCTTCCTATCCGGCCAAAAAGCTCAGCGGTGATCTGAAGGTGCTGCAGATTTACGGAAGCGAAGACAGCGTCCTGGACGGGGAAAAGTTACAGGAAGCGAAGCAGTACCTGCCCCCGAACGCTGTGACGGAGGAGATAAAAGGCGGCAACCATTCACAGTTCGGAAACTATGGTCTGCAGGCAGGAGACGGACAGGCGGAGATTTCCGCACAGGAGCAGCAGACGATCACCGCCGCCAAAACGGAAGAACTGATTCTTGCCGGTTCATAAGTGAATACTCTGTTACTTCTTCATATAAATACATCATTCTCTGAATACATTTAATCATTCTCTGATCGGGGGGAGGTTATGGCAAAGACTGCATTTGAGAAGCCCGGAAACTTCCTCTATCCGGTTCCGGCTGTGATGGTAAGCTGCGCGGGACCGGACGGAAAACCGAATATCCTGACGGTGGCATGGGCGGGTACGGTATGTTCGGACCCGCCCATGCTCTCCATATCGGTGAGACGTGAGAGACACTCATATGAGCTGATCCGCAGCACGGGGGAATTTGTCGTCAATCTGACAAACCGTGAGCTGACATGGGCCGCTGATTTCTGCGGTGTGCGGTCCGGCAGGGATGTGGACAAGTTTGCCGTCTGTTCTCTGACGCCGGGCAGAAGTCTGAAAATCCAGGCACCCACAATCGAAGAGGCCCCTGTCAGCCTGGAGTGCAGGGTGACACAGATCTTGCCGCTGGGCAGTCACGACATGTTTCTGGCCGAGGTGCTCTGCGTGCAGGCGGATGACCGGTATATGGATGAAAACGGCCGCTTCCGGATGAATGACGCCGGCCTTGTCGCGTGGTCCCATGGATCCTACCGGGCATTGGGGAAGACACTCGGCACCTTCGGCTTTTCCGTCCGGAAAACCGGCTCCTCACGAAAAGAGACCGGAACCGCAGAAGGGCAGACGGCCCGGAAGACACACAGCGGCCGAATGGAAGGAACAGCCGGAAGACCGGAAAAAAAGAGAACCGGGAAAAATGAAAAAAGCAGCCTGGGAAAAGGGGACGGCAATGCGTCTGGACAAATATCTGGCCGATATGGGGGCAGGAAAAAGAAGTGATCTGAAAAAGGCAATCCGCAGAGGCGAGGCGGAAATAGACGGGGAGACGGTTCTGGATCCCGGCCGGGCAGTGCCGGCCGGGGCAGCCGTCTTTTTTCGGGGCCGACGGATCCGATATGAAGCGTATGTCTACTATATGATGAACAAACCGGCCGGGGTCATCAGCGCGACAGAAGACAAAAGGCAGAAAACCGTCATTGACCTGCTGGAGGAGCCGGTAAGGCGGGACCTGTTCCCCGTCGGACGGCTGGACCGGGATACGGAAGGACTGCTGCTGCTGACGAATGACGGGAGCCTTGCGCATCGTCTGCTGGCCCCCGGACGCCATGTAGACAAGGTGTACCGGGTCCGCGTGCGGGGAATTCTCCCCGAAAATGCCGTCAGCCTGTTCAGAAGCGGTCTGCGGGTAGACGACAGTCTGACAGCCCTTCCGGCAGACCTGCGGGTGCTGCAGGAAGGGGACGGAGAGAATCTGGAAGCGGAAGTGACGATCCGGGAGGGCAAATATCACCAGGTAAAACGGATGTTCCAGGCACTGGGCTGTGAGGTGACTGCCCTGAAGCGTCTGCGAATGGGAAGCCTGGAGCTGGACCCGGCCCTGGAGCCGGGCCGGTACAGACGGCTGACGGAGGAGGAACTGGCGGCGCTGAAGGCTGCTGCGGATCAGCCGAAACCATAACTGCCGGAATGCGCGCAGCAAAAAAGCGCAGTCGGAGAGACCAGTCAAAAGAGAATAAACCACGGCTTGACAGTCCGAAAAATGCGTGATAGAATCACTTGTAACAAAAACGTAATATTTAAGAAATAGAAAAGACGAAATTAAACAATTATTTCGAAATATTACGCGGTTCCAAAGGAGAATCTATCATGTATAAGAAAAAAACTGCGGCCGCCTGCGGCCTGATCATGATGCTGACAATATCTTCCGCTCTGCCGGTTCTGGCTGATGAAACTGCCGGCGGCGCTGCCGGAGACTGGAACAAAAAGGCAGTGACTCTGGAGAGCGGCTACGTCAATATCCGTTCCGATGCCGGGGCGGAAGAAGCCCTTGTCGGCGTGCTTCTTCCGGGAAGCGTTGTGGAGATTCTGGGACGCAAGAATGAGTGGACCAGAATTCATTCCGGCAATGTCGACGGATTTATCCGTTCAGACCTGCTGGTAAGCGGGGAAGAAGCCAGAATAGCCTATGAGTCAAACACGGCTCCGTCCTCCGGAACCGTCAGCGCGGATGTTCTGTGTGTGCGTTCGGGCAAATCCGCATCCGACGGCATTCTGGGAATCATGCTGTCCGGAGAACGGATGAATTTTCTGGGATATGAAGACGGATGGTATGAGATTGAGTACAACGGCGAAAAAGCCTATGTTTCGGAACAGTATGTGTCACCCGGCGAAAAAGTAGAGACAGCCCTGACGCTGGAAGAATTCGATGCCCTGACAAGCCAGGGAATGATATCTCTTCCCGAGACGGACACTGCCGATGACAGCGCTGACCAGGCGGACACCGTTCCGGCGGCAGAAGATGTCTATGCGGCGCTTGTCCTTCCCGAAGCAGCAGCCGCGGTCTACACAGAGACGCCGGTATATACAGATGCAGCTCCGGCCGCGGTCTATGAAGATACCACTGCGGAGACAGGCTATCAGGAGCCGGTTCTCAATGACAGCGCGGCTGTCTATGGAACAGACCTGACTGCCGGTACAGAGACTGTGCAGGACAGTGCCTATACAGGCAGCGCCTACACAGACAATACCTATACAGACAATACCTATACAGATACTGCCTACACCGACGGCACATACACAGACAGTGCCTATACAGACAGCACGTATACTGATACAGCATACACAGACAATGCCTATGCCGACGGCTCATACACAGACAATACGGCTGCAGCCGGCGTCAGCTCTTCCGATCTCGACCTGCTGGCAGCAATCATACAGTGTGAAGCCGGCGGAGAGAGCTACACAGGAAAAGTCGCTGTCGGAGCCTGCGTCCTGAACCGTATGCAGAGTGATTCCTTCCCGGATACGATTTCCGATGTCGTATACCAGAGCGGCCAGTTTACACCTGCCATGACCGGATCTCTGGACCAGACGCTGGCAGAAGGAGCAAGAGCCGACTGCTATGAAGCGGCCCAGGCTGCCCTGAGCGGGGAAAATCCGATCGGAGACCTGCTGTTCTTCCATGCCGGAGGAGGAGACGGACTTACCATCGGCAATCAGACGTTTTATTAAGATATGTCCGGAGACGCCGGGATCAAAAATAACCAGGGATTAACGGAGCTTTGCTTTCGCGGCAAAGCTCCTTGTTTTTTCGGGGGGCTTGCTGTACAATGTGCGGTAAAGTCAACCGGGTGCGCACAAAGGAGCATCCGGAAGCGGAATCCGCAGTAAGCAGGCCGGGAGGATTATGCCATGAATTTAACAGGACGCCATTTTCTGACACTGAAGGATTACACACGGGAGGAGATCCTGTACCTGCTGGACCTGGCAGGCAGCCTGAAGGAAAAAAAGAAAAAACATGTTCCGGTGGACGTTCTGCGGGGCAGAAACGTGGCGCTCATTTTCGAGAAAACCAGCACAAGGACGAGGTGCTCTTTTGAGGTGGCCGCCCATGATCTGGGTATGGGCACGACCTACCTGGATCCGTCCGGCTCGCAGATCGGGAAAAAAGAAAGCATCCGTGACACCGCGCGGGTGCTCGGAAGCATGTTTGAGGGAATCGAATACCGGGGATACGGACAGGAAATAGTCGAAGAACTGGCTGCCTGTGCCGGTGTTCCCGTCTGGAACGGCCTGACAAATGAATATCATCCTACGCAGATGCTGGCAGATATGATGACAATACGGGAGCATTTCGGAAAGCTGGAGGGCCTGAAGCTGGTCTACCTCGGCGACGCCCGCTATAATATGGGCAACTCCTACATGGTGGTCTGCTCGAAGCTGGGCCTGCACTATACGGCATGCGCACCGGCGGCCTATTTCCCTGAAAAAGAACTGACGGAAATCTGCCGCGGATACGCTGCGGAAAGCGGCGGAAGCATCACGCTCACGGAGAATGTGGACGAGGCTGTCAGGAATGCAGATGTCATCTGCACAGATGTATGGGTATCCATGGGAGAACCGGATGAAGTGTGGGAAGAGCGCATCCGTGCCCTGTCACCCTACAAGGTGACGGCAGATGTCATGAGAAAGGCCGGAGAGCAGGCAATATTCCTGCACTGCCTGCCTTCCTTCCATGATCTGGGGACAGAAGTGGGACGGAAAATCCACGAGCGGTTCGGAATTGCCGATATGGAAGTGACGGATGAGGTCTTTGAATCGCCGCAGTCACTTGTCTTTGAAGAGGCTGAAAACCGCATGCACACGATTAAGGCAGTTATGGCGGCAACCCTGGGGGCGGAACTGTGACGGCGGAAGACACCGGATGGAAAGAGCCGGGGCTGTTTGACCCGGAGAAGTGCCGCCGCCTGCTGGCCGGCGAGCCGTATGCGCTCCGTTATTCGGAAAGCGTTGATTCGACAAATGCCTGGGCTTCGGAAGCGTACCGGGAGGGAACCGCGGAAGACGGAACCGTCTTTCTGGCGGATCACCAGACGGCGGGCAGAGGCCGGAGAGGCCGCGCCTGGCAGTCTCCTGCACATACGTCTGTTTCCATGAGCCTGCTGCTGGAGCCGGAAATCGACGTATCTTCCATATCCATGCTGACACTTGTTATGGGCATGGCCGCAGCGGAAGGCATCAGCAGTGCTTCCGGCGTGCGGGCCGGCATCAAATGGCCGAATGATATTGTGTGCGGCGGAAAAAAACTCTGCGGCATTCTTACCGAGTATATTCCCGGGAAGGCCGGGAAAGGAGCTGTGGTTATCGGGACGGGCATCAACGTCAATGTACCCTCTTTTCCGGAAGAACTGGCAGGAACGGCTTCGTCCCTGTACCTGGAGACCGGAAAAACAGTGAGCCGTGAAGCTGTTGCCGCTGCCGTCCTGCGTGAATTTGCTTCGTTTTACCGGGTGTTCCTTCAGACGGGAGATATGGCCGGACTGCTGGACCGGTATCAGGAGAAGCTTGTCAGCAGCGGCCGCGAAGTCCGCGTGCTGGACCCCGGCGGCCCATATGAAGGGACGGCACTCGGCATCAATGCGCGGGGCGAACTGCTGGTGCGGCGCAGCGATACCGGGGCTGTCGAGCGGGTGTACGCAGGAGAAGTGTCCGTCAGGGGGATTCTGGGGTACGTTTGA
>CADBNA010000331.1 GCA_902795835.1 uncultured Lachnospiraceae bacterium
CCTTCGCTGTCAACAGAGCCTTCAATGTAGATCGGAGCGCTGAGATTGTTGACAAAGCGGAAGTCCATCGTGTCCTCTGCAATCGCAGCGTCAAAAGCGGGATCCGCATAATGAACCAGATAGGAATGATTGTGGCGCTCGGTCACCTCCAGTTCCGCTGTCAGTACGGCATTATAGAGGGTTGTCGTCACCTGGCACACGCCGCCTCCGTATGTCTGGATCACGCCGCCGGACGAGTAGGTGCCTCCCAGGCGGAACCCTGTCATCAGGTTCTGCGGACCGATCACCTCGCTGGCCGAAAACTCTTCCCCCGGATACAGCAGGGTCCCGTTGATATGGTCCACGGCCAGCCGGATATTGGTGTCCCGGTTCAGGTCGTCTTCCGGATGGTAGCTTGTGGAGCCGACTCCCAGGATATCCCTTACTTTCTTCAGTTCTTCCGTGCTGTCGGAGCCCGGGGTCACATTACAGATCAGGGACACGCCGCCTTCCCCGCCGTGCCAGACCTCATTCATGTAATTGGTGATCTGGATCGCGGAGGCCTCTTCCACAACCGAGATGCCGTCGCGCTGCGGCGTCACTGAAAAGGATCTGTCTTCGTTCATGCGCAGGCCGCAGGCCCTGGGTTCGCAGTTCAGCTCATCCTTTTTCGCCTTGACCACTTCCAGCGCCTTGGCCTGCGGAACAGTCAGGTCCAGGTCCACTACGATGTCTCCGGAGTTCCGGAGGGCCCGCTCGGCGCAGAAGCGCTTGTATACGTTTCCCTTTTTCCCTATGGACATGGCTTCATCCACAACATGGGCATTCCTGTAAGTCAGTCCAAGTTCCCCGGCCGTCGTCACAGCCTGCTGGGAGCCTGCATACAGGACGATCTTGTCATTGGAGAGTTTCTCCATTTTCTCTCCGAGAGCCGCCTCTGCCTGCGCGGATGTCATATCGGTGATATCAATGTTTTCGATATAGATGTGTCCGCCTGCGCCCGCCTGTTCCGCGGAAGAGGACTCTGTCCCGCCGGAAACGGCCGGAGAAGCATTCTCGCCGCCCGCCGCTTTCTCTGCAGCTTCTGTGTTCTGCGAAGCCTGTACGTCCTCTGCAGCTTCTGCATCCTTCGCGCCTTCCGTGCTGTCGGCGGAAACTTCCGTTACCGAAGATGCGGAAGACGCCGCGCTCTCCTCAAGTTCATCTCCTCTGGCAGCTGCCGCAAGGGAAACCACCATCATCAGAATCAGCAAAACGGCCACAATCCCGGCCGCTATTCTCCGTCTGTTTTTTCTCATATCCACCTCTGTTTTCAGGATCAGTCTCTGTTTTTGCGCCAGACTCATCCGGCCTTTGCCGGTTTATTCTTCCATCTCTTCACGGATCTCAAACATCATGGCGCTGATGCCTATTCCGGCAGGACAGGCTTTCTCGCACCGGCTGCACCGGATACAGGCTCCGGCTGCGTTCTCCAGACCTGCATAGGCCCGTCCGGCTTCTTCCTCCTGCCCGGCGAGAAAACGGTTATATACGGCAAAGACCTCCGGAATCGGAATCTCGGCCGGACAGGGCAGGCAGTCACAGCAGCCTGTGCAGGGAACCTGATATGCTTCCATTATTCTGCCTCCCCGGTGTATGCATTGTATTCCGTGGTTCCGGTATCTTCCGTGTAGGCCTGCACCTCTGCATCCGGAGTTTCCTCCGTCCCGGCATCCTCTGCCGCCGCGCCGTCTTCCCCGGTCACAGCGCCGGACTCTGTCGCCGCGGCATCTTCCGTCTGCGCAGACTCTGAAGTCTCTGCCGCCTGCACGTCACCGGGCGTCCCGCCCGGTTCTGACTGCTGCGCAGTCCCGCCGTTTGCCGCCGTCTCCCCGGAAGCTGCAGCCGCATCCGGCGCGTCTCCTGCGGACAGGTTCAGGGCATCCGCCAGCGAAGTGTCCTGGGCCAGCGTATCCATGCTGTACAGGAACAGGACGTCTGTGACGGCGTAATTCCGCATATCCTGCGATACATCCCCGTAATAGTATCTGGGATCGATCATGGTAATCGTCTCATAGTACGGAAGCAGAAACTGCACAAAGCAATTCGCGTAGGAATCTTTGAAAATCAGGAGGTTCCTCCCATTGTCATTGGTGGTCTGGATCTCCACCACGGAATGGTTGCCGCCGAAAAACACCGTATACTGGTCTTTCTCGTTCAGCCTGTCGCTGACAAATACAGACCGGCTGCGGAACTGTTCTTCCGGATAATTGACCACATAAAGGACATCTGATCCTTCCGCTTCGTACACTTCTATCGTGTCTCTCTGGCGGTGATCGCCGCTTTTTGAAGAGAGGGTTCCCTGAAATGAATCCGAGACGGTGTGGGCTTTGTACTCCAGCAGTTCTGAATCGATGCCCAGCACCGATGCGGCATTCAGAAAGCCGACATACGCTCCCAGACTCGTCCAGTGATGATCCGTGCGGTAGTACAGCTGCTGGCTGGTATGCAGTTTTAATGCCGTGGCGGCGTCAATCCTCTGGACCCTGTTGTCCAGGCCGCTCTCCATGCGAAGGATATCCGTTGCCTGATTGCGCAGGGATACGTGCGCGGGCAGGCGGTCTGCAATGACAGAGGCCGCATCCGGAACAACCATCATGCTGACAGGCACGTCGGGATAGGCCTGCGCGAAAGAATTGACAGCGGCAACCGTATTCTGCACGGCTGTTTCGTCCGGCGTTTCGGGCGCGGACAGCAGATAACCGTCTCTTCCCGTATAGACATTGCTGAATTCTCTCTGCCCGAGCATATAATTGACAGTGAAATCCAGTGTCATCCAGAAATCCCTGCCCACAAACTGATCTGCATAATACGTGTCAAAATCAGAAAACCAGCTGCCGCTTTTCAGGGCCTCCGCCGACAGGGCGGGACGCTGCGCCAGGTTCCGGTTTTCACCAGCCGAAAACTTCTTTGACGGCACGACCAGATTGATCAGAAAGCCGAGGGCGACAGCCGCGGCGGCAAACCGGATCAGAAACTGCTGATGCGCGCGGCGGTTTCTGGCCATCTTTCTTCTGAATCTTGAAACATGTGTGGTCTCCATGGCGTTCCTCACAGCATGACAGTCAACAGGTTCATTTTTCCGGCATCAGAACTGGAAATACAGGAAAGAGGTATAGGTTGCGCTGACAAGGGCCGCAACGGAAAACAGGGTCAGCACAACATATCCCACAGAGGATGCGATCCTCCACGCTCCGCCTTCCCGGTATACCAGGCTGTCATGCAGGTTCCTGACCCAGGGGCCGCACAGGACGATCGCCGCCAGCAGCAGCAGGACGTTCTCTTTCAGAAGGAATGTCGTCATGCCGTTCCAGAAGCCGATGCCGTCCAGACCGAACATTTTCCCGATGTAAATAAAGGCGCTGCCCAGGGAGGGCGAGAAGAAAAACACCCATCCGACAAACACAATAATATCTGTCAGCAGCACGCGCACCGGCGGCGGGACAGCCTCCAGCCGTCCCTTCAGGACAAAACGTTCCAGAATGATAAAGGCGCCGTGGTAGAGTCCCCAGAAAAGGAAATTCAGGGTTGAGCCGTGCCAGATGCCTGTCAGAGCCCACACAATCAGAAGATTGCGCAGCTGTGTCTGCGCACTGCACCGGTTGCCGCCGAGCGGGATGTACACGTAATCCCGGAACCAGGCGCCCAGCGTGATATGCCAGCGTCTCCAGAACTCCGACACACTGCCGGACAGATAGGGATAGTGGAAGTTCTCTCCGAACCGGAAGCCAAACAGACGGGCAAGCCCGATGGCCATATCAGAGTAACCGCTGAAGTCAAAATACAGCTGCAGGCTGTAAAAGATCATTCCGAAAATGGCAGTCATCGCGGCCATCTGCGGCAATGCGCAGACTGCGGCAAATGCCCTGCCCAGAGAATCGGCTATGAGCACCTTTTTGAACAGGCCTGTGAAGAACAGGCGGATGCCCTTTCCGGTGTCATCCACGGTAATGACCGGCTCCTTCATCACGGCTTCCATATCACTCCAGCGAACGATCGGGCCGGAAGTGACCTTTGGAAAAAAGGCTATATACAGGGCCGGATACAGCGGGTTAATCTCCGCGCCGGCATCTCCCCTGTATACGTCAATCAGCCATGAAAGTGCCGAAAAAGTGTAGAAAGATATACCGATGGGCAGTGACAGAGACGTGTATTTGAACACGCAGAGGGCGGCAATATGCACGCCGGCTGCCAGAAACAGGGCGCTTCTCGCCGCTTTTATCTTTTTCCGCGAGAGCAGATCATCCAGCTCGAGTGCGGCAAAATAGTCAAAAGCAATGGTCAGCAGCAGAAACAGCAGGTATTTCGGACTGCCCCAGGCATAAAACAGCAGGCTGGCCGCCAGCAGCAGGACCATCCGCAGCCTTACCGGCACGATACGGTACAGCAGAACGGTAACCGGCAAAAATATGAAAATACAAGTCAGACTGCTCAGTGCCATGTTCAGTCCAGTCCTTTCCCGATAAACCCGTACAGCCTTCTGTCACAGGCTGCTCTCAAACGCCCTGACAACGGGCTGAGCGTCTTCAGCGACAACATACAGAATATAGTTTCCTCTGACCAGAAGCTGGTACCGTCCCAGCAGTTCATAGGGATCCACCGCATACCCTTCGAAGACATTGCGCTGGGCCTCCCATCTCTGCATGACGGCAGCCTCTACGGCATCCGCCTGCGACGGGTCCCGCAGCCTGACCAGAAGAAGCTCCTCCGCCCCCATGTTGGTAGACGGATAGTACAGAAGCATGCCGTCATAATCAGCCGGATCCAGCTTATACAGCCGGCGGATCATCTGGTTGTCGCCCGCCTGCATGTTGTCCATTACCACTTTCTCAGACACAGCCCTGCTCATATCCTCGAAAGGCGTCGAGCTCTGCCGGCTGCCGGTAAACTGCAGAACCAGGAACAGCGCCATCAGCGCCATGCACAGATACTTTGCTGCCGCAGCAGGGATTGTTCTGTTTTTCCGACGTTTCATGCCGCGGTCCTCCTCCTGCATCCGCATGTGCCGCGTTATAATCATAAAAAAAATGAGTATAGGAAAAGCGGGCAACCAGCCGGCTGCCCGCATTTTCAGAGCGCGAGACGGGATTCGAACCCGCGACCCCAACCTTGGCAAGGTTGTACTCCACCCCTGAGCCACTCGCGCAACTATTTACAATTCGTTTCCCGAACTGACAAATGCTAATATACTATATGAATCCTTCTTTGTCAACACTTTTTTTAGTGTATAAGTCCCGTCCCGATGGGCAGACATCGCGCATGCCTGCATGCAGAGATGGCTGACTATCAGGGACGACAACAGATATGAGCACAGAGAGCGGCAGCTCGGCGTGCGAATATCTGCAGCGGTGCGAAAGCTGCGTCAGCAGCGCAGCAGCGCGGGACTTATACACTCTCCGCAGCTTCTATATCCGCAGCTTCTGTATCCGCAGTTTCTGTATCTCCGGCTTCTGTACCCGCAGTTTCCGTATCCCCGGCTTCTGCATCCGCCGTTCCCACATCTGTATCATAGACGGCCATCATCATATTTACCGCCCAGTACGGATAAAAATCACTGTACAGATGGATACCGTCGATCTCCCACAGGTCGCTGTGTTCTTCGGCAACCGCATCATTATTGACAAAATGATAGCCCTTCTGGGCGCAGAGCCGCTCGACAGCCGCGCTGTAGTCCGGGATCTCTCTCCACTTTTCCGAAGTGTCAAAGGCGGGATCCCGCGCGGGAAGAATGGAATTCACATATACCTGTGTATTCGGGAGCTCCCTGTTCAGATGCTGGATAATCTGGTCATATTCCGCAGCATATTCCTCCGGTGTCTGCCATATGCCGATCGACGTGTCATTCAGGCCGAAGCACAGGAAGACAATCGTAGGATTGACATTTTTGAGTTCCGCAAGGTGCTCTTCGATGTCCCGTATGGTCCAGCCGGCACCGGCTATCACGCGCTCCTCCGGCATATATTCAAAATATGAAAAACCGACGGCACGGGAGTCACCCATAATCGCACAGTCACGGAACAGCGTCCACACGTCAATGGTGCCGTCCGTCAGTTCCCTGCGCCGTTTTTCCCGCTCTTCACGCATCCGCTGCTGTTTCTGCTCCAGCAGCTTCTGCTGCACCTCATCCACATCCGCGGCTTCCAGGTTCTTCAGCCAGGCAACGCCGGCGGATACCGCGCTGTTTTTTTTATCTGAACGAAGCGCGCGTGCGACTGTGAATATTACCGCAGCCGCCAGCAGCAAAACAACGGCCAGAACAATTCTGCCCTTCCAGTTTTTCTCTGTCTTCTCTCGTGGTTTCATAGTGACAGATTAAAACTTTTCCGGAACCGTGTCAACACAAATGTATCCTCAGATAAATCCGGCCGCGCATCCGTACAGAAGCGCATTCCCGTCGGATTTTCCCCCCGTGAGGCAGTTCTTCCACTTCCCGAGACGTATTGCGCTCTGCTCGGGCGCCGTTGCTATTTTCAGCAGGACACTCTGGTTTTTTCGTGGGGAAACGGAAGGCAGTGCGGCCATGATGCGGTGATAGATATCCAGATAGGTGGCATTGTCATAGTGCAGCTGATCCGGAGAAACAAAAGTATCCAGTATCTCCGAATATGTGTCGATGTAGGTTACCTCTTCTGACAGCTGGGCCTTCATCACCGCGTTGAACTCTCTGACAGAAGCGTTGTTGATCAGAACGTCATAAAAATAGTAGTCCCCGTCAACCGGGTTTACGGATACGACATAGGTATCGGCTCCGTACAGTTTCCACTCTTCCGCCTTCATATTGATGGTATCGGCATACTTCATCGCAGCCTCAGCCGAAGAGCCGGAAACGCAGTCATTCACACCCATCAGAATGACGACAGCCGCTCCGTCGCAGATCTGTGTCTCTGCCATCGGTATGCCGGTCCCGGTCATCCATTCATATTTAGCGCCTATCCTGCCTGCCCAGAAATCGCCTCTGGCATCCTCCGTGAAAATGTCATAGGCTATATTGACCTGGTTGACATTCCCGTACATTTCAACTGTCCGGGAATCGCCGATAAAGATTACCTTTCTTTCCGGCATCATGTCTTCTGCGTATGACACGGCGGGATTCGCCGTCATCACAACCGCCAGGCAGGCCAGTGCAGCACATGTTCCTCTGATCGTCTTCATAAGATTGTTACCAGGCCGTAGCGATATCCAGCTGGTCCGCATTGTACGCGGCAAACCCACCCGTATCGCAGACAATTGCCTTGCCAAGAGAACTGTCCACCACACTTCCGCGGGGATGTGTATCCAGATTTGCGGCAACCATCACATAATCGCCCAGCATTTTCACGCCGTCATCCCGTACCCAGTAGTCGTCGGTATTTCCCATGCCGCGCATGATGTCAACCACACCGGACATCTCCATGTTATAATAGGTTTCCCTGCCGCTGGGCCCCTCATTGACGCCCGCCATGGCCGTAAGCACAGATCCCTCCCAGGACGTATCCGGGACAAAGCCTTCGGAATATCCTCCGGTTTTAACCGGTTCTTCAGGCTCGGGTGCCGCAGTATCGCCTGTCTCGCTGCCGGAAGCGACATACACCATATCCTCTGCCAGAACTGCCGTCTGTGCAGCATCTCCATCCGGATAGACAGGCTGGGAAAGTCCCTCTGTCATCCAGGCTGTCTGTGCCGTATCATCTGTGTATAAAGCAGAATCAGCGAGAACGGCGGCAACCTCCGCCTGCTGCCGGAGTGCAAGCAGCGCCGCTTCCGCCTCTCTGTTCTTCTCAAGCCGGATTTCCTCTGTGTACCGGTCTAAATCCGCCGATGTCTGCGTGATCAGCTTCTGCAGCTCTTTCTGCTTTTCGGTGCAATTCTGCTTCAGACTGGCAACGCTCTCCTGTTCCGACCTGACCTGTGCCTGTGTCTCCTTGATCAGGCTGCAGATGTCCTGATACTGCTCCAGCATCTGCCGGTCATACCGGGAAAGCTCGCTCAGATTGTCGGCCTTCGTCAGAAACTCCATAAAATCGCTGGAAGAAAGCAGTGAAGCAAAACCGGCCATATCTGCCGAATTCTCGTACATATACCGGATTCTGGTTTTCATGCCCTCTCTCTGTCTGGCCTCAGAGTCACTTGCCTCCTTCAGCTGCTTTTCCAGCTGGCGCAGCTGATAACGTGTATCCTCATACTGCACCTGAAGTTCGTCAAATTCCTGTGTAAGACCGGTCAGCTGCCCGTTCAGCTCACGGAGATATAATTCGGCATCGCTCTTTTTCTGTTCCAGAAGTTCCTGTGTGTCGGCCATGCCCGGACACGCGGTGCAAATCAGCATTACCGCCATAGCCAGGACAAGAACAAATCCCTTCTTCATCTCATTTACCAGTGGCATCCTTTCTCACAATCATCACTATGAAAAACGTCATTGCAATGAAAGCGCAAAAAGCCCGTGCTTTCTTATATTACAGCGATTATAACATTTTGAAAAAAAATTGCAAATATTCCTTAATTTTTTGCCGGGTCTGGATTCCAAACATACGTTTTTTCTTACCCAGATGCTACCATATCTTGTGTATGAAAGCAATTATTTTACATGATCTTGTATTTTTCTATAATTTCTGACCGTTAGTCAATTTCATACTTTTTTAAAATTTTTATGAATATTGCACAAACGGCATGCCTGACATTGGTTAAAAAGCCACAAAAAAAAGGCGATTTTCATCGGATAATGGAAGTCATCTCCCACTTTTTCGATAAAAATCGCCGTTTTTTCTTTGCTTCAGCCAAAAAAAGAGGCCGTTTTGGGGGCTGTTCACCACATTCAGCGTTTTGCCCTTGCTGCCACAATTGCAGCCATCTCACCTACATTTTTCATGGTCGATACTTCACTCATACGGAACTTCATACCGAATTCACTTTCCACAGCCGCAACCAGCGTAATGTGCTCCAGGCTGTCCCAGTCCTCGATATCATCAGCAGTCGTCGACGCGCTCACCCGTATTTTTCTGTCGTCAAAAACCTCCTGAAACACACGGTTCAGTCTCTCATATACTTCTCTTTCAGTCATGTTGATTTCCTCCATTTTTCAGATCAGTTATTCACACGTATATACCGGTTCTGCGGCCTGTACCCCTCTGTCGGAAGCTCCCATACGGTATTGCCTTCTTCGTCTTCCGAGATTTTCGCAAAGCCGAAGGTTCCGAACAGTTCCCGGACCATGCCGTTTTTCTTTGTAGGGTAATAGTAGCCGCGGATTACGCGGATTCCTGCTGCAGATGCCTCTTCCACCAGGCGGTCCAGCATAGCCTGTTCCATATCTCTTTTCAGGACGCGGCAGCTCATCAGCCACAGATCGATGTGGCAGATCTCACCCTCTTTCCTGCCGATGACAACAGAGACGACCCCGTTGTCCCCGAAACGGTCTGTCAGCTTTCCGTACAGCCGTATATATGAGGGATCCTTCCAGATGCTTTCCATCTCGGCCGCCGAATACCGGCGCGTCGTGAGATTGAACTGATTGCTCTTGTTGGTCAGCTGCGTGATGCGCGCCAGATACACCGGCCGGAAATCCTCTATAACCGCCTCCATGTCCAGGCTGGCCAGATATTCTCCGTAATCCGCAAAAGCAGCCTGGGACGCGGCACGGCGGGCGTTTTCCAGGTACATCTCGTTCCGCTTCAGGTCATCCTCATTCAGGGAAACGGCTTCAAAAAAGCCTCCCCGGTCCAGCGTAATGATATAGTTTTCTGCGCCGTCCATCTCCGGAGCCTGCAGGCCGGGAATCTGCGCCTCTGCTATTGCCCGCTCGGCAGGATTGTCGTCCACAAAGACAATCGACTCAGGAAGAATATTCAGCTCGGAGGCAATCTCAATGAGGTTGCGGTCCTTGTTTTCCCAGTTTGCCCGGATACAGACAAAATCCTCCGGATGCAGGGCGCCGTCAGGATGGCGCAGGCCGTCCAGGGCATTCTCCAGGTCGTTCTTCGAGCAGACAGTCAGCATGATGCCGGCGCTCTTCAGCTTTCGGATATAAGACTGGAACTCATAGTAGGTCTGGGCGACGCCCGTCTCCTGCCCGATCTCAATCCCGTCCACACCGTCATCGCCGACAACGCCGCCCCACAGCGTGTTGTCCAGATCGAGCGCCAGCGCTTTCCGGTTCCGGCCGAAAACGGCCTTGATGATATTCGACACAGAAAACGCAAACAGCGGAATCGCATCAAAGCACATACAGTACTTGTACATATTCCAGTAATACGGATTAAGCCATTCCTTCAGTCCGTAATCAGAAGCCAGATATCCCAGATCATGGATGTGGAAATCCTCTGACCTGTCTGCCCAGGCATACAGCCTGGCGTTCAGTCTTCCGATATAATTCACGGTGCCCCGGTAATCGGCGCAGTCACGGCTTCCGAGTATCCGGTACAGCGGGGGCTCAAAGTTATTCTGTATGATCGGGCAGTGAAACGTCTCTCTGAGGCGGCTCCAGATCGTCTCAAACCGGGAAGCCTCTGCTTCCAGTTTGTCATCCACATCCCTGCGGCTGTCTGTCATCTCCGGGAGATTCCGGATATTGCGGTTCGACGTGTGAAGAAAGATCAGGTCCGGGGCAAAATCCAGGAATTCCTGATCCGGAAACATGGCCTGCTGTTCATACTGCGCATATTCACATTCATAAAACACCGGCTCAATACCGTTGTCCAGAAGGAACAGCTCCATGCATTTCACGATGTCACTTGTCGTGGAGCCGCCGAGTACGGCTATCTTTTTGACAAACCGGCTGCTGCCGTCTTCCAGGAGGCGGCGTCTGAGAGCCTTTCTTTTCCGCAGAATCATCTGGGAATCAAACGGATACTGCAGTTCTTTCATAGTACCTGCCCTCCGGATGTCTCCTGTTCCTCATAGGCGTCCTGGCCTTCATAAGAATCCTGGCCTTCATACGAATCCTGGCCCTCATAAGAATCCTGGCTTTCATAGGAATCCTGTGAAGTGCCGCTGCCGGCGGAAGGCGCATCATCGATAACGGCGCTTCCGGCATCCTGGTTCATCAGCTGGTCGAGAGACGTGACAACCTGGTTGCCCACCGTATCGCTGTCGCAGCTGAACACGAAGTCCGTGATGCCCAGCTGCAGGATAAATTGCGGCAGGTTGCGGTTAAAGTACCGCTGATCC
Source organism: uncultured Lachnospiraceae bacterium (assembly GCA_902795835.1). The sequence continues at coordinate 11,161 of CADBNA010000331.1, forward strand.
ACTACATAGATTTCTTCAAAGGAGCCCGTAAGGAACGGAATCTCGGCATTGCCGTAGCTGTCCTTGAGCATCAGCAGCTTCCGCCCGTTCTTCACAGACGTCCGAACTTTGACGATCTGGTCATCCGTACCCATAAAGCGCAGATAGGAGTTCGGCACATCCGTCTCCATAATCAGGCCGTCCGTGTACTGATAGTTGAAGCTGGTGTCATAGTGATCCGCTTCTACGGCCGGAACAGGTTCATACCAGGTGAATACTTCCGGATCATTCAGCAGGTTGGAGCTCTGCGTATAG
>CADBNA010000332.1 GCA_902795835.1 uncultured Lachnospiraceae bacterium
GCGGGAAAAGGATATGGTATAATATCTTAATTGCTGCAGAGTATTTCAAAGAGAAGAGGTAACAGAATGTATTCCTTCAGCGCCAGAGTCCGCTACAGCGAGGTCGACGAGCAGGGAAACCAGACCATCACGTCCATTATGAACTATCTTCAGGACTGCGCCACCTTTCACGGGGAAGATGTGGGCCTCGGGGTGGAGTATCATACCGCCCGGAATCATGCCTGGATGATGGCGTCCTATGAGATCCTGGTTTACGAGCTCCCGAAGATGGGAGACAGGATCGTGATCGATTCCTGGCCTTACAGCTTCCGCGGACCCTACGGCTTCCGCTGCTTCGAGATCCGCAGCCCGGAGGGGAAGCTTTATGTGCAGGCGGACTCCCAGTGGTTTCTTTATGATACGGTGCAGAAACGCCCGGCAAAGGTCCTGCCGGAGGACTGCGCGGGGTACCAGGCTGAGGGGGACCGGCGGCTGGACATGCCGCCCTTTGAGCGGAAGATCACTGCCGCTCCCGGCAGCGAATGGATCCCGGCGGAGCCGGTGGTCATCGGCCGCCACCATCTGGATACGAATCACCATGTGAACAATGCCCAGTATGTGGAGATGGCCCGGGAGGCGGTGGAGGCAGAACTGGCAAAACGGAAGGCTGGTGAATCTTTTGATGCGGATGCGGGCAGCCTGCGTCTGACCGGGGCTGAAACGTCCGGAGCAGCGGAAAAAAACACAAGTCCCGCCCGGCTGGATGCCCAGTTTAAAAAGATGGCGCTTCTCGGAGATATGGTGTATCCTTTCCTTCATATCGAAAGTGACGGAGAAGATCCGGTCCGGGAGATCGTCACGGAACTCCGGGACGGCAACGGAGACTGTTATGCAATTGTGCGGCTGAGGTAAGAAACCATGCTGAAAACAGCAGTACTGATTCCCTGCTATAATGAAGAAAAGACCATCGGTAAAGTTGTGGCGGATTTCCGCCGTGTCCTTCCGGAGGCGGCGGTCTTTGTCTACGACAACAATTCCTCTGACCGGACTGCAGAATTTGCGGCGGCGGCCGGTGCAGCGGTGCGCCGGGAGGGGATGCAGGGCAAGGGAAACGTCATGCGCCGCATGTTCCGGGAGATCGATGCGGAATCCTATATCATTGTGGACGGGGACGATACTTACCCGGCGGAGGCTGCACCGGAAATGATCCGCAGGGTCCTGGAAGAGAATGCGGATATGGTGGTGGGAGACCGGCTGTCATCGACGTATTTCAATGAGAATAAGAGGCTCTTCCATAATTTCGGAAACAGCCTGGTGCGTGGGATCATCAACCGCCTGTTCGGGACAGATATCCGGGATATCATGACGGGCTACCGGGCATTCAGTTATCTTTTTGTAAAATCCTTCCCGATCCTTTCCGGAAATTTTGAAATCGAGACGGAGATGAGTATTCACGCGGTGGAGTACCGGATGCAGATCGAAAACGTGGTGGTGGATTACCGGGACCGGCCGGAAGGCTCTGTCAGCAAGCTGAATACGTACAGTGACGGCGGCAAGGTCCTGATGACCATTGTCCGGCTGTTTCGCGGATACCACCCGTTTACATTCTTTTCCGTGATTGCTTTGATTCTCGGACTTCTCAGCATCGGCTTTGTGATGCCGGTCATGATGGAATATTCCCGGACCGGAATGGTAGAACGTTTTCCGACGCTGATCGTCTGCGGGTTTGTCATGATCGCTGCGATCCAGTTTTTCGTGACGGGCGTGATCCTGGAAAACCTGCGCATGAAGGACAGGAAAAATTTTGAGATGGAGCTTCAGCAAATCGAAAACGAAAAGAAAAGGCTGCAGACCCAGCGGACGGAGCATGAATGACTGCAGAATCAGCGGTCAGGGACATGTAAAGAACAGACAGAAAACAGAAGGAGAAAAGAAGGATGTACGATTATCTGGTTGTCGGCGCCGGCCTTTACGGCGCAGTATTTGCGCATGAAGCGAAGGCGGCGGGAAAGTCTGTCCTGGTGATTGACCGGCGGCCGAACATTGCGGGCAATGTTTATACGGAGGATGTGGAGGGGATCCATGTCCATAAGTACGGCGCCCATATTTTCCACACCAACAATAAGAAGGTCTGGGATTATGTGACGAAATTCGCAGAGTTCAACCGCTTCACGAATTCTCCGGTGGCGAACTATCACGGGGAGCTTTACAGCCTTCCCTTCAACATGTATACCTTCAATAAAATGTGGGGCGTGGTGACGCCGGAGGAGGCTGCGGCGAAGATCGAGGAGCAGAAAAAGGCCGCCGGGATCACGGAACCGAAGAATCTGGAGGAGCAGGCCATTTCTCTGGTGGGAACCGATATCTATGAGAAGCTGGTGAAGGGCTATACGGAAAAGCAGTGGGGCCGTCCCTGCACGGAGCTGCCTGCCTTCATCATCAAGCGTCTGCCGGTGCGGCTGACCTTTGACAACAACTATTTCAATGCGTTGTACCAGGGCATTCCCATGGGCGGCTACACGAAGATGGTCGCCAACATGCTGGAGGGCATCGAGGTCCGGCTGGGCATCGATTATCTCGAGCACAAGGCGGAATTTGACGCCCAGGCAGAGAAGGTGATCTACACTGGGGCCATCGATGCCTATTTCGGATACCGGCTTGGAAATCTGGAGTACCGTTCTGTCCGCTTTGAGAACGAGCTTCTGGACAAGCCGAATTTCCAGGGCAACGCTGCCGTGAACTATACGGATCGGGAGACGCCCTGGACCAGGATCATCGAGCACAAGTGGTTTGAGTTCGGGAAGGATGACCAGGGGAACGACCTGCCGAAGACCGTCATCTCCCGCGAGTACAGTTCCGAGTGGAAGCCCGGGGACGAACCCTACTATCCCGTCAATGACGCGAAGAACGGCGCACTCTATGCAGAGTACCGGAAGCTGGCGGACGCCGAGCCGAAGGTGGTGTTCGGCGGAAGACTGGGCGAGTACAAGTACTATGACATGGACGCGGTGATCGCGTCTGCGCTGGATCTGTGCGGCAAGGAGCTTTGAGGCGGCGCAGACAGAACATACGGAGCAGACAGATCAGACAGACGGGGACCCCGGGAAAGATGATGAAAAATGGAAAACAGATCTGAAACGATCAGGCTGGCTGCAATTGATCTCGACCAGACCCTGCTTCACAGCGACAAGACATTTTCAGAGTATTCCCGGAATGTGGTCCGCCGGCTGGTGCAGAAGGGAATTCTGGTGGTTCCGACCTCCGGAAGAGATCTGGACCGCATGCAGGAGAATATCCTGCAGATTCCCGGGATCCGATATGCTATCGGTTTGAATGGTTCCAAGGTCTATGACCTGGGCAACGGAGATCCGGACCGGGATGCGTCTGTGATCCGGCAGATCGCGGGTTTCCCGCTTTCTGTGGAGGAAACGGTCTTTTCTCTTGATTACATGCGCCCGTGGTGTGACATTCTGGAGATGGATACGGACCGGGGGCTTCTTATGGAGACAGTGACGGAGGATCCGGCGGCGGTCAGCTTTGTGAGAAAGCGGTATTTCTTCATCAACTTTGACGTGAAGAATTATGAGAGCCTCTCAGAATTCACGCGGCAGGAGCGGCCGAAGGTCTGGAAGATCAGCGGATTCTACGCTGATCGGGAACGCTTCAACGGGATCCTGGCGAAGCCCTTCCCCCAGCCGTCTATTGATTTCTGTGCCAGCGACGATCTTCTGACGGAAGCCTGCTCCGCCAAGGCCTCCAAGGGGAACGGCCTGAAGGCTTTGATGGATTACCTCGGGCTCGGGCCGGAGGCAGTCCTGGCGGTCGGGGACAACGGCAATGATGTGTCGATGTTCCGCATTGCCGGGACAAGCATCGCTGTGGGAAATGCACTGCCTGAGGTGCAGGCGGCGGCAACTTATACGGCAGATACCAACGACAACGACGGAGCAGCGAAAATGATGGAGAAGCTGCTGCTTTGAACATTGAGGGGTGAACTCGTTTATGAAAGAATCGGCGGTGACCATCGTAATGCCGGCTTACCGGGCAGAACGGTA
>CADBNA010000333.1 GCA_902795835.1 uncultured Lachnospiraceae bacterium
GCCGTCAATAATAATGCGGCCATTGCCAGTGAATTCAGCGTCGCGCCCAGAGATATGATCATGTATGTCAGCGCGGGCGGCGGTACCCTGAATGTGAGGAGCGCCTGCTCCGTAGACAGCTACCTTCTCGGTGAACTGGCAAACGGAACGGCAGTTCATGTGACAGGTGTCGTGCAGCGCAGCGGGGCTGACTACGGCTGGTATCAGATAGATTTTAACAACGGTACAGGCTATGTCGCTTCCGACTATCTGGTGTCAAATCCGCCCGCACAGGCGCCGGCACCTTCGAATACCCAGAATAATACTGAACCGGCCGCGAACGTTCCTTCTGATGACGAGAATGAGACGTATCTGGTTTACTCTCAGGGATCCGGCCGTCCGGTGAACATCACAGGCAGCGGCGGCGTGTTCTATGACGGATTCGGCGGGGTATACTATGCCGTAGGCGGCGGCAATTTCGTCGACACGATGGGCGCCTATTACAGCACCACGATGCCGGCAAGCGCCCCGGATACAGAGGTCATCGGCCTCGTATCGGACGGATCCGGCCGCCCGGTCACCATCATGGAAAACGATGACGGGACGTACACCGATGAAGAGGGCAACGAGTACTATGAAAACTATGACGGCTCCTACTCGGATGACTACGGAGCCACCTATCAGATTTCCGGAGGTAATTTCGACTATTGAAAGATTTGAAAGAGAGGTAATGCGATCATGAAAAAGAAAAAAATGATTTTGGCAGTAGCGCTGTCCGCGGCGCTGGTACTCCCCATGGCATATGCCGCATCCGCCGATGAGAATGAGATGACAGAGTATACAAATGCCGGAATGATTCTTCCCGTCCCGTCAGAATACGACGACCTTCTGCTGATTACGATGCCGGAAGACAGCAGCAAGCTGTTTTCGGTCTCTGAGAAGGCTTCCGTCGAGGCGGCCAGAGCCCACGGATACGAGGAGGAAGAGGGCCTGGGCTTCCTGTTCAGCATTGAAAAAACCGATGAGGAAAGCGTCCATGAGATGCTCTGCAATGATATGTCAGGGGTCGAGGTCTTTGCCGAAGGCGAGGACGGGACATACTATCTGTTCTGCCATCCGACAGATGTGCGCGTGGAGTTTGCCGATGACGCCGACCGGGATGAGGCCATGAAACAGTGGTCCATGCTCAATGAATGGGCCGGCGGCAGGATGAAAGAGGATTTCATCGAAGCCAATGCCGGACTGGCGGAGGTCTTTTACGGCAATACCGAGCTGGATATCGTACTGGCAAAGATCGCGTATGAAGACTTCAAAGACTATACGATCAGTACACTGGAATTCGGCCCCATGGAGCCGAAGGATGTGGATCCCGCGCCGTTCCTTGACCGTCTGGCAGGAATGAAGCTGGCGTATACCGAAGAGGAATTCCCGGACGGCGAATATGCGGTACTTACCCTGCCGGAGGAGAACCAGCGGTTTGACTTCTCCTTTGCCGAGGGCAGTGAGAATTACATCAGGCAGGTCATCACGTACGATGACGGCGAAGAGATGGAAGTGGTGTTTAAAGCAGAATTTCCGGATGCCGGCACAAAGGCCAGCGCTGTCATGGAAGACTGGTATCACGCACTCTCCGAAGCCGGCGGAAAGTAAAAAAGACCGCGGAAAAAAGTAAGACACATGAAAAACCTGTCCTGCCGGACATCTCGTCCGCAGGGCAGGTTTTTTTGACAAAAATGAAGATCAGACCACATAACTATTGCAAATATGTTATAATAACCCTAACAATTGTCTGAAAAAACAGGAGAATGCTATGCTGATCATTGGAAACGGTTATGTAATTACCAGAGACCCGGACCAGCCGTATCTGGAAAACGGAGCGGTTGCCATAGACGGAACCAGAATCTGCGGGACCGGCCCTTCAGAGGAGCTGCGCCTGGCGCATCCGGATGCGGAGTGGATCGATGCCGCCGGCGGCGTGATCATGCCCGGGCTGATCAATGCCCACACCCATATTTATTCCGGACTGGCCAGAGGGCTGGCCATTGCCGGGAACAATCCGACGAATTTCCTGGAGGTGCTGGAGGGCACCTGGTGGGCGATTGACAGGAAGCTGGACCTGGATGGCACGCGGGCCAGCGCGTACGCGACGATTCTGGACTGTATCCGGAACGGCGTGACAACCATTTTTGACCATCATGCCAGCTTTGGAGAGATTCCCGGCTCGCTTTTTGCGATAAAGGATGTCGCCCGGGAGCTGGGGATCCGGGCCTGCCTGTGCTATGAGGTCTCGGAGCGGGACGGTGAAGAAAAGACGGAGCAGAGCATCCGTGAAAATGCCGAATTTGCCAGATGGGCAAAGGAAGCGGATGACGATATGATCAAAGCCATGTTTGGCGGTCATGCTCTGTTTACGATCTCAGACCGGACATTTGAGAAGATGGTGGAAGCCAACAATGGCATGACAGGCTTCCATATCCATGTGGCGGAAGGTATGAACGATGTGTATGACAGCCTGCGCAATTACGGCTGCCGCCCTGTCAACAGGCTGCTGTACAATGGCATTCTGGGTGAGAAGACACTTCTGGGCCACTGCATTCATATCAGCCCCGCGGAAATGGATATCATCCGGGAGACCGGCACAATGGTCGTCAACAATCCCGAGTCCAACATGGGCAATGCCGTCGGCTGTTCGCCAGTCCTGCAGATGATGCAGAAGGGGATTCTGGTCGGCATGGGCACGGATGCCTATACGCATGACATGCTGGAGAGCCTGAAGGTATTCCTGCTCATCCAGAGGCATCAGGCCGCGCTGCCCAATGTGGCCTGGGGCGAAGACATGCAGATGCTGTTCGCAAATAACCGGGCGATTGCCGAAAAATATTTCGGAACAGAGCTGGGAATCCTGAAGAAGGGCGCCGCGGCGGACGTAATCGTGATGGATTACAAGCCGTTCACGCCGTTCTCGGACGAGAACATAGACGGGCACATTCTGTTCGGCATGATGGGTAAGAACTGCCGGACAACCGTCATCAACGGCAGGGTTTTGTATAAGGACAGGGAATTCGTCGGAATCGATGAGGAGAGAATCAATGCCTGGACTCTGGAACAGAGCAAAAAACTCTGGGGCAGCCTGAATCACAGGACATATTGAGAAAGGACGTCCCGGTCAGCGCAGATGGGAAAACCGCCCGGCAGGGCAGGTGCCGGTAAGGAGGAGAGCATGAGTGATGTGATGCGGCCGATCCCGTTCGGCCAACTGATGGAATGGACGCTGCAGGAGTACAGAAAGAGCGGGTCCGTATTTGGTACGGAGAAGATGGTAAAGCATGAGAACGGTCAGGCGCTGCCGATTTTTCATGAAAAGATCGAGGCGCCCTTCGGACCGGCTGCCGGGCCGCACACCCAGCTTGCCCAGAACCTGATCGCCGCCTATGTGGCCGGCTCCCGCTTTTTCGAGCTGAAGACCGTGCAGGTCATGGACGGAGAAGAACTCGCCGCCTGCGTGAGCAAGCCCTGCATCACGGCCGGAGACGAGGGCTACAATTGTGAGTGGTCTACGGAACTGTATGTGCCGCAGGCCTGTGCGGAGTATATCAAGGCCTGGGTGGCCTGCAAGATCCTGGCGAAGGAGCTGGGTCTGGGCGACCCGGACGGGTTTGTCTTCAATATGTCGGTCGGCTACGACCTGGCAGGCATTCAGTCAGAGAAGATCGACACATTCCTGAATGACATGACCGAGGCGAAGGACAATGCCGTCTTCCGCTCCTGCATCGGCTGGGCGCTGGAGCACGCGGAC
>CADBNA010000334.1 GCA_902795835.1 uncultured Lachnospiraceae bacterium
GCTGCTCAGCGCAGCACGCTCATCCACAGCAGTACGCCCAGCATGACCACAATGCCCACGCAGGTCATCATCAGCGCAAAGGAGAAGCTGTCCAGCACAGTGGGCAGGTTGGCGGCTGTCGCGGCGCGAAAACGTCTGCCCCGCACTTTTCCGGGGTCGCGGGACCGTAGTTCACTCACGATGGTTTTGCGCAGCAGCCAGATCAGGGCATCTGCGCTGTCTACAAGCACACGGGCAAGGATGCCCAGGCACCGCAGGCCTGTGCGGCAGAGGGGCCCCAGAACACGGTTCTCGCCGAATACGGCCGCAATTCTTCCGAAAACGGCGGGGAGCAGGCCCGTCAGCACCGGTCGGTACAGAAGCTCCTCCAGATCGAGGCGGGCCGGCCAGAGATCTCTGTATGTCCCTTTCTGATAAATGATTTTTCTCACAAACAGCAGATATACCAGGGCGCCGATTCCCAGGGAAATAGCGCCGCCTTTCAGATTCTCTGCCGTGAACGCCCGGAATGCCATGGGTATGGAACTTCCTGTCATCCGCGCGGCAATCCGGTTTGCCGCGGCAGGCAGTCCCAGGAGGGGCATCAGCAGGGAAGGGCCGAAGATCACTGCCGTGCTCAGCCTGTTCATACAGTGCGGCTGCGCGTCATAGCTTTTCTGCAAAGAGCCGTTCGCATTCTTTTCGCAGAAAATACAGATGAACAGCTTCAGCATGTAGGCAAATGTCAGGCCGCCGGAAATCAGGAATACCCATTCCAGGACAGAAAGAGCCTGCCCGCAGGCCTGTATGCCGCCGGCATGTATTCCCTCCACGATGCCCTCATGCAGCAGCGTTTTGCTGATATATCCGTTAAAAAGCGGTACGCCGCTGATCCCCAGGGCTCCAAGGGCAAATGCCGCCTTCAAAAACGGTTTGTTCCTGCCCCAGCCGCGCAGGCTGTTCAGATCCTGCACATGCAGCCGCATAACGGCGACGCCGGCGGCCATGAACAGTACCAGCTTGATCAGAGAGTGATTGACCATATGGAGCATCACACCCGCGAGGGTCATCACAGCCGCATGCTCTTCCTCTGCCGCCCGCAGCAGGACGGTCATGCCGATCCCGGTCAGGATAAATCCCATCTGCGACATGGAAGAGCAGGCCAGCGTCCGCTTCAGGCTGACGGAAAACAGGGCCAGGACGGCGCCCAGCAGCATCGTGACCGCACCGGCGGCAAGGATCAGGCATCCGAAGGGCAGATAGTCAGGAAAAACATGCAGCACCGTCATCAGGATCCCGGCAATTCCCACTTTCGTCAGTATGCCGGAGAGGAGGGCCGACGCCGGTGAGGGCGCAACGGGATGCGCCTTCGGCAGCCAGATGTGCACCGGAAACATGCCCGCCTTCGCCCCGAACCCGAACAGGATGCAGATACCGGCAGCCAGGATTTCTCCCGTGACCGCTCTGCCGGCACCGCCGCCTGTCAAGGCTTCTTTCAGCCCTGCATAGGACAATGTACCGGCTCCGTGCTGCAGTAGCAGCAGGCCCATAAACAGCACCAGGCCGCCGATGACCGCAACAAACAGATAGGTATATGCCGCACGGGAGGCCGATGCCGTCTCCTCATGGATGACCCACACAAAGGATGTAAAGGACAGAATTTCAAAGAACACAAACGCCGTCATCAGGTCTGCGGACAGCATCACACCCTCCACAGCCCCCAGTGTGAACAGGCTGAAAAACGAGTACCGGATCAGGTGTTCCTGCTCATGGGCAAAGTACTCCGGAGAAAACAGGGATGTCATGAGCCACATGAATGCCGTAATAACCGCATAGGAAGACCGGAATCCGTCCGAGGCAAAAGAGAGTCCCCCTGTCAGGATGCCGCCGGCAGCGGCATCTGCCGTCATGCCCGTTAGAAGCAGGGCGAGGACAAGCGTAACTGCCGAAACGCAGATGGACGCGGCATGCTTCCGGCGCACAGCCCCGGCATATGCGAGTGCCGGCAGCAAAAGGGCGCCGGCAAATGGAATGCCTATAATTGCAAGTATTACCATATTCCCTCCGATATCTGCCGGAGCAGGTAGAGAACCGGAGCCGGCATAATACCATACAGCAGGTTCAGCACCGTAAAGAAAACAATTGGCAGCAGCATGCGCCAGTCAGCCTCCCTGACCGTACAGTCAGGCCGGTCATAAAGATCACTGCCCTTAACCGGGAAAAAGGCCCTTACGCTGATGGTCAGTGTATACATGGCGCACAGAAAGGCAGCCGCCAGCAGGCAGACCGCTCCTGCCATTCCCCGGCCGGTTCCCTCCTCGGCGGCAGACTGCAGCAGGCACCACTTGGAAACAAATCCGCAGAACAGCGGGATCCCGATGAGGGAGAGCGCCCCCAAGGTAAAGCACACAAATGTGACAGGCATTCTTTTCCCGACGCCATTGATCTCATAGATGTATGCCCGGCCGGTCTGATGCATAAAGGCACCGGCACACAGGAACAGGGACATCTTGATAATGCTGTGAAAGACCATATGTGCCATGCCGGCCAGAAAGCCTGAAGGATTCAGCAGCAGGATGCCCAGAAGCATGTAGGACAGATTGCTCATGGTGGAGTATGCCAGCCGTCTCTTGACATGTTTTTCACGCAGGGCCATGACCGACGAATACACCATGGAAAAACAGATCACTGCCAGCAGAAAGGTCTGCAGCCGTGTTTCACGCAGAAGCCTGACGCCGAAGACATACCAGGTCAGCCGCGCCACCGCAAAGACGCCGGAATTGACCACGGCAACCGCGTGCAGCAGGGCCGTCACAGGCGTCGGCGCCGCTGACGCATCCGGAAGCCAGGCATGAAACGGGAATATCGCCGCCTTTACGCCGAATCCAAAAAAGCCAAGCAGATACGCGATCCTGATCAGATGTACGCCTGCTGACGTCCGCAGCGTGCCGCTCCAGCCAAAAGATGCGCCGTTCCCGTAAAGTGTCACCAGAATCACGGCAAAAAAGACCAGCGAAGCGCCTCCGATAGTATAGGCGGCATATCTGCGGCCGGCGTACAGACTCTCGTGGTCGCCGTAATGCGCCACAAGAGGAATGGTGATTAATGTCAGTATCTCATAAAACACATAGAGGGTCAGAAGATTTGCCGAAAAGGCAATGCCGAGCGAGATTCCGTACGTGCCGAGATAAAAGGCAAAAAAGCGGTCCTTTTTGGGGTCGTGTTCCATATAGGAAAAGGCATATATCAGAACCAGCGGCCACATCACCGAGATCATGCCGGCAAACAGGCAGGAGAGTCCGTCGGCGCCGGCAGCCAGTGAAAAGCCGTTGGCAAACAGGAGTACCCCGGCTGGGCCGCGGCCTGACCGGGCAGTCAGCATCAGAATCCAGACGAATACGGACGTCACACAGGCTGTCCCTTCCGTCCAGATGGCTCTTCCCCGGTCAGAGGAAGCGGGAATCAGCAGCAGTCTCAGACCGCCCAGAAGCGGCAGAAATATGGAAGCAAGAATCAGTGCCAGCTCCATCCCTCACCTCCCCTGCACTGCAAACCCGCAGGCAGTGACAAAAGACGGGCCGTACAGACCAACCAGAAGAACAACGGCACAGAGAATAATCATGGGAAGCAGCGCAGTCAGGCCGGGCTCCTTCCAGTCTGTCCCGGCGGGATCCGCCGCGTCAGGAGCAGTCTCCTCACCGGAGACCGGGAAGAACGCCTCCACGGTGACCGGCAGCAGGTATCCCGCCGTGAGAAGGGCGGAGACCAGAAGCATGACCGGCGCCAGAATCGAAAATACCGGTATATCTCCCGCGATGGCCGCGGAGGCGATCACCCACTTGCTGGTAAAGCCCGCAAAGGGGGGAATGCCCACCAGTGACAGCGAGGCAATGGTAAAACAGATCATCGTCACCGGGATTCTCTTGCCGGCGCCCTTCAGTCCTCTCACATCCCGGATTCCCAGTCTCCATATGCACACGCCGGCCGTCAGGAACAGACACCCTTTTGCGGCGCAGTGCCCCAGCAGGTGGAGCAGGCCGCCGGCCAGACCCTGTCCGCTCATAAAAGAGAGACCGAGCAGAATATAGGAAATCTGACTGATGGTAGAGTAGGCCAGGCGTTTTTTCAGGATTTTTTCCTGGAAAGCCATCATGGATCCCATAAAAACCGTGAGCAGCGCCAGGATCATCCAGGCCGTCTGCACCCAGGTTCCCGCAATCCTGTCGGTTCCCACAGAGTAAAAGACCAGCCGGATCACCGCCACAACACCGGCTTTTGCCACAATGCCGGACAGAAGCGAGGAGGCCGGTGCAGGTGCGATCGGGTGCGCCGCAGGCAGCCAGCCGTGCATCGGATAGAGGCCGGCCTTTGTTCCGAATCCGATAATGCCGGCCATCACCGCACCCAGCAGCACCCCGTGCCTGCCGTACAGCAGAACATCCTCCAGAAAGCCGCCCATGACAAAGGCGCCGGTACCGGAGCTGAAATGGTATACAAAGAAAACCGCCAGCAGCCCCATCAGGGCGCCGCCCACCGAGTAAAACAGATATTTCAGTCCGGCCGCGACCGCTTCTTTTGACCTCTCATGAAGAACCAGCGGCACGGTGGTCAGCGTCAGGAACTCAAAGCACAGATACAGGGTGACCAGATTCGCGGAAAAACACACGGCTGCAAGCGTAGCAAAAGAAATCAGATAGAAGGTAAAAAAGAGCTCCTGATGTTCCTCATGCGCCATGTAGGCAAACGCATAAAACAGAGCAGCGGTATAGAGCAGCATGACAGCCGGAAGGACGCACCGCGTCAGCCCGTCAACGGCAAATGACAGCTGAACCCTGTCTGACAGGCGGAGCAGTGTCACGCTGCCGCCGCGCAGCAGGGCAAGGACGCACAAAATATCCGCCAGAAGCATGACGGCGGCATAGATGCGGTTGCGGTGTGTATTCTGAACTGGCATTTACGTTCTCCTCTGATGAGTTTGCTTATGTATCTTTTGTATCGTACTCTGTGTTCGCCTGCGCTGAACAGCACTGCCGGCTGTCCCTCAGGTTCTCCGGGCACAAGAAGTTCTAACCTTCCCACCGTTCCCTTTATCACCGGAAGGGGCTGAAGGCGTTCTCACCTCATGGCTTCGTGAATGTCCTTCTTTTGCGCTGTGAGCCGCCGTTCACTGTCGGGAACTGCGGGAAGCCAAGAACTTCTGTGTACCCTCCAAAATTCGGGACCGCCGGCAGTGCTGTCCCCGCAGGCTGATAGAAAGGGAGGGCCTGACCCGTCTGTCCGCACACAGCCGGTGCAGCCTTGTCCGCCTTTATCATATCTGTGACATCCTTACGTCGATCCACGCACAGCCGGTGCAGCCGCAGAGAATACCCGTATGGACGCATCCGGCGAGTACGTGTCTGAGACCGGCCGAGTCTTAGGCAGCCGGGTCATGCCTGGCACGGGTGCCTTAGACGAGCAGGCTCAGACCGGCGGAGCAGCGGACATCCGGGTATTCCCTTCGGCTGTGCCGGCGTCCGGCTTCCGGATTCCGGGTTCCGGCGTCCGGCTTCTCTACTCCAGCATCTCCAGTCCTCTCGTGATCAGCGCCATCACCGGCGACGACCCGAGTCCCAGCAGCAGATTTGCCCCGATCAGCACCAGCATCGGAATCAGGTAGGCCGGCGCTCCTTCCCGGATCCTCTGTACGGGCGTCTGTGCCCTGTTCTGTCCGGAAGCGCCCCAGATCCGTATGACCGTTCTCATAAAATACAGTGCATTCAGCAGCGAACTCAGTGCCAGTGCCGTCAGAACGGCGAGCATGCTTTTCTCTGTTCCCTCCTGGACGGCCGCAGAAGCAAAGAGCAGCTTGGATGAAAAACCCGCCAGTGAAGGAATGCCGATCATGGAGAATGCTCCGACCGTGAAAAAGAAGCCGGCTGTCTTCTGCCGCACGGCGCTGCCCGTGAGCCGGCCAAATAACAGAGAGTCTCCGGATACTTCAGCCAGACGGGGCGTCGTCAGAAACAGCAGGGATTTTGTCACGGCATGGGTAAAGATATGGAAAATTGCCGCCGTATAGCCCAGAGGGCCTCCGAGGCCGATTCCGGTATAGATGTACCCGATCTGCGCCGCGGATGAGAAGGCTACCATCCGGTTGAGGTTGCCTGCCCGAAGGGCGGACACCGAGCCCAGGACAATGCCGCAGATTCCCAGCACCAGGAGCAGCATGCGGATCGGCATCTGAAGCAAGGCATCCATGCCGATTGCCCGCCAGTATATCTTGATCAGCAGAAAGATATAGCACTTTGAAACAAGGGAGGAGAGAACGGCCGATGACGCAGGGGTCGCCCACCCGTATGTATCCGGCATCCAGTAGTGGAACGGGAAAAGGCCGCTTTTGATCGCCAGCCCTATCGTAAGAATTCCGACAGCCATGGTAAGTACCGTCATGGTCTGTCCGTCTCCGGTCATCAGCGCAATCTGTTCCCGCATCGGCACCATCAGCAGATGCCCGGTCATATCATACAGCAGCACAACACCCAGCAGAAACAGACCGGAGCCCAGAAGATTCAGGATCATATAGCGGATGGCCGCCAGCGTTGTGCGGCCGATTTCCCGTACGATCAGGATGCCGCAGCTTGTCAGGGTAAGAATCTCCACGAACACATAGCCGGTGAATATATCGTTGGTCCATGTGATTGCCATCAGTGCCGCCGTCATCAGGTTGAGCATGGCAAAGTAGAGATTCACCCGGCTCTCATCCAGGTCTCTCTCCAGATACCGCCATCCCGCGCAGACAGAGCACAGCAGGACCACGGAAAACAGCAGTGCCAGAGACGCTTCCAGCACACCGGCGCGGATCTCATTGCCCCAGGGGGCAGGAAACTCTCCCATTACATAGGTGAAGGGCTGCCCCGACGCCAGGCAGAACCGGAGTACGGCTGCCGACAGAAAGATCAGCGCGCCTTCCAGCATCATGGTCCACCTTCTGGCCGCCCTGCCTGTCAGCTGTGTGCACAGGACCCCGGAAAACAGGCAGCCTATGACACTGAACAGGGGAAAATTCTCGACAAACTCCACAGTCAGCGATCCTCCAACTGATGTCTGGACAGGATATAGATCTCGTCCAGGTCCAACGTATGATACCGTCTGTACAGACGGACCGTGAGGGCCAGCATGACGGCCGTCACCGAAACAGATACAACAATGCCGGTCAGCACCAGTCCGGCCGGAACCGGATTGATATAGAGGGCCGCGTCTGCGGCGCCGTCCGTCACGATCGGCGCTTTTCTGCCCGCTATATAGCCCATAGACGCCAGGAATAAGAAAACACCTGTATCCATGATATTCAGACCGATCAGTTTTTTGAACAGGTTCTTCTGAAACAGCAGCATGGTAAACCCGATGCCGAACAGAAGAATGGCCGCGGCTTCTTCATAATTTGCGAGCAATGTCTCTGCCACAATGTCTCCCTTCTCCGTATGCCGGAACCTTCAGCGGACAGATACGTCATCCCCGCCGATGTTCCCGCGGCGGAACAGACTGTAGAACCCGTACATCGTCAATGCCACTACGATGCCTACGGCAATATCCAGGGGCAGAATCAGGCCTCCGGAAAGGATGGCGCCCGGCGTCCCCTTCGGAATGTGATTTTCCAGTCCGTTTGCACCTGTAAAGAAAACATATCCCTTGGCAAAACAGTAAAAACCGAGCGCTGCCAGGGTAATCATTCCGTATCTTCTGGCCGTCAGAATCCGGTCAACAGCCCGGAAGCCGAAAGCGGCCGAGGTAATTATCAGCCCGGCACCGGCCACGGCGCCGCCCGAGAATCCGCCGCCGGGTCCGTTCTGACCGTTGACAAGGACATAGAAGGCGTACAGCGCGATACACGGAAGAAGCAGGGATGCCGTCTCCCTCAGAATGGCCTCTCTCGAGAGATCCCGGTAGCCGACATGGCGGATTTTGTGATAATCCTCCAGC
>CADBNA010000335.1 GCA_902795835.1 uncultured Lachnospiraceae bacterium
CGGCACACGAAAGGTTCTGCTTAGTGCTGCTGCATTCCTGCCCTGACACGGTTCACAGATTTCCGCTGCGCGAGACCCAAACGTCAGCGCCACTTATAAAAGGCAGCTATGAAATGACAGGGCCCTCTGTTCGGCATCACCCCTGCTGTAGCGGATTGCAGGTACAGGGCACCGCTGACTCCCCGGCTGCGCGGACACGGAAAGTATATCCCGTCTGGCAGTAAAAGTCAATGAAGGAATTCCCCTGCCGGCAGGCAATACTTGTCTGCCGGCCATATTTAAGATATAATCAGACAGAACCGGACTGACAGAAATAACATAAGGAAAGGACGGAACAGTATGAAGAGAGTAGGTATTCTGACCAGCGGCGGAGACTGCCAGGCACTGAATGCGACGATGCGCGGCGTCGTCAAGGGTCTGTCGAACAACCTGGACGAGCTGGAAGTATACGGTTTTATGAACGGCTACAAAGGACTGATCTACGGAGATTACCGTCTTCTGACATCCCGGGATTTTTCCGGCATTCTGACGCAGGGCGGCACCATTCTGGGTACATCCAGACAGCCGTTCAAGGATATGCGCACGCCCGATGAGAAGGGACTCGACAAAGTTGAGGCCATGAAACAGAACTATTATAAACTGCGCCTTGACTGTCTGGTGATCCTGGGCGGAAACGGCACACAGAAGACGGCAAACCTGCTTCGCGAAGAAGGCCTGAACATCATCCATCTGCCCAAGACGATTGACAATGACATCTACGGAACCGATATGACATTCGGCTTCTACAGTGCCGTGAACATTGCCTGCGAGGCCATTGATAAGATTCACACGACGGCTTCTTCCCACAACCGCGTCTTTATTGTAGAGGTGATGGGGCACAAGGTCGGCTGGCTGACCCTGTATGCGGGCATTGCCAGCGGTGCCGATATTATCCTGATTCCGGAAATCCCGTATGACCTGGACAGCATTGTCGAGGCCATCAACAAAAGAAGCGCGCGCGGACACGGCTTCACGATCCTGGCCGTGGCCGAGGGCGCCATTCCGAAGGAAGTGGCGGCTCTCTCCAAGAAGGACATGAAGAAGGAACTGGCGGATATCGCCAAAAAATATCCTTCCATATCCTACAAGATTGCAGCGGATATTCAGAAGAAGACGGGCGTTGAGATCCGTGTTACGGTGCCCGGCCACATGCAGCGGGGCGGAAGCCCCTGCCCCTATGACCGTGTTCTCTCCACGCGTCTCGGTTCAGGTGCGGCAAAGGCGATTCTGGAAGAACAGTACGGCATCATGATCGGAATCGTCAACGGGAAAGTCAAGAAGATTCCGCTTGGCGATGTTGCAGGGAAACTGAAAATGGTAGAACCCGGCTGCCAGGAGATCAAGGACGCAAAACGCATCGGCATCTCCTTCGGTGACTGAAAAAGCAGGGGATAAGAGGAGCAGAAGATGAGCTATCAGGCTCTGTACCGGAAGTTCCGGCCCAGGACATTCGAAGAGGTCCGGGGACAGGATCATATTGTCAGCACGCTGAAAAATCAGCTGCGGACAGGCCGCATCGGCCACGCCTACCTGTTCAGCGGCACACGCGGCACAGGAAAAACAACGGTCGCGAAAATACTGGCGCGGTCCGTCAACTGCGAGAACCCCTCTGACGGCAGTCCCTGCAACGAATGCCAGGCCTGCCGGTCGATTCTCGCCGGCACGTCCACGAATGTCATTGAAATTGACGCCGCTTCCAACAACGGTGTGGACAATATCCGGGAGATCCGCGAGGAAGTGGCGTACCGGCCGACAGAAGGAAAGTACAAGGTGTACATCATAGATGAGGTGCATATGCTTTCCACCGGTGCATTCAATGCCCTTCTGAAGACGCTGGAGGAGCCGCCGGAATATGTCATATTTATTCTGGCGACAACGGAAGCCAATCGGATTCCGGTGACGATCCTTTCAAGATGCCAGCGGTACAATTTTCACAGAATCACTGCCGATACCATTACCGGGAGACTCCGGGAGCTGTCAGACGGGGAAGGGGTGCAGGCGGAAGAGAGGGCGCTGCAGTATATCGCCCGGGCCGCAGACGGCTCCATGCGTGACGCCCTGAGCCTGCTGGACCAGTGCATCGCATTTTATCTGGGCGAGGAGCTGACCTATGACCGGGTTCTGGAGGTCCTGGGCACGGTGGATGTGGACCGGTTCAGCGCCCTGCTCAGAAAGACAGCTGCCGGTGATGCATCCGGCAGCATCCGCCTTCTGCAGGACTGTGTCCGTGAGGGCAGGGAAATGGGGCAGTTTGTCAGCGATTTTACCTGGTATCTGCGCAACCTGATGCTGCTGCAGTCTTCTTCCGATCTGGAGGACGTGCTGGATGTATCAACGGACAATCTGCTCCGGCTCAGAGAAGAGGCACAGATGGTCAGCAGGGATGCGCTGATGCGGTATATCCGGATTTTCTCAGAACTGTCCGGTCAGATCCGTTTTGCATCACAGAAGCAGATCCTGGTTGAAACAGCGCTGATCCGCCTCTGCAGACCGCAGATGGATACGGACCTGGAAAGCGTTCTCGAGAGGATACGGGTACTGGAGGAGGCAGTCAGCCGCGGTGTGTCTGTGCAGGAGCAGCGTATGCCGGGAGCACGCCCGGGGCTGCCGCAGGACGGGCCGGCGGCAGAAGATCCGCCTCCGGTGCGTGCCGCGGCGCCGGAAGATCTTCGGAAGATTATGCAGGAGTGGGGCAGAATTGTCGGATCTGCCGGTATGCCTCTTCGGGAATATCTGAAGCGGGCGAAGCCCCGCTATGATGCCGGGACCGGTTCGCCGAAGCTCTATCTGGAGGTCAGAAACGAAGTGGACCTGGATTTCTTCCGGAAAGGTCAGGACAGTCAGAATCCGGGCAGTATAGATGAAATTGCCGAACTCAGGGATCTCATTCGCCAGTCGGCAGGCTGTGAGGCGGATATCGCGGTAGTATCGGCGTCAGACCGGGAAACGGCTCGTCATCTGAGTGATTTGTCACTGGATGACCTGCTGCAGGACCGCATAGCAGTACCCGTAGAGGAATACAGGGAAGAGTGACAGGAGGACAGATATGGCCAAAAGAGGTGGTTTTCAGGGCGGCATGCCCGGCAATATGAACAATCTGCTGAAGCAGGCGCAGCGCATGCAGAAACAGATGGAGGAACAGCAGAAGGCGCTGGAAGAAAAAGAGTTTTCCGCAACAGCCGGGGGCGGGGCGGTTGAAGTGAAAGTGACCGGGAAGCGGGAAATCACGGCGGTTGTCCTGCAGCCGGAAGTCGTGGACCCGGATGATATCGAGATGCTGCAGGATCTGATTATCGCAGCTGTAAACGAGGCCCTTCGCCGCGTAGATGAGGAAGCGGCAGCCAACATGAACCGCATGACCGGCGGAATGGGCGGAATGGGCGGTCTCGGAGGTCTGCCTTTCTGATGGAGTATTACAGCAGCCATATAAGCAAACTGATTGAGCAGCTGGGCAGGCTTCCGGGCATCGGACCGAAGTCTGCCCAGCGGCTGGCTTTCCATATTATTTCTCTTCCTGCCGAGCAGGTACGGGAATTGTCTGACGCGATACTCGACGCGAAGCTGAATGTGCGGTACTGCAGCGTCTGCGGCACACTGACGGATCAGGAGATCTGTCCGATCTGTGCGGACCCGACCCGCAATCACAGACAGATTATGGTTGTGGAAAATCCGAGGGATCTGACGGCATATGAGAAGACACAGCGATACGAAGGCGTTTACCATGTACTTCACGGCGCCATCTCTCCTATGCTTGGCATCGGTCCGGATGATATCAAACTGAAGGAACTCATGCAGCGTCTGCAGGGAGATGTGGATGAGGTAATCATTGCAACAAACTCCAGTCTGGAAGGCGAGACAACGGCCATGTACATAAGCAGGCTGATCAAGCCGGTCGGGATACGGGTGACGCGGATCGCCAGCGGGGTCCCGGTAGGCGGCGACCTGGAATATATAGACGAAGTGACACTGCTGCGTGCGCTGGAAGGCCGCGTGGAGCTGTGAGCCGGACAGGATTGGCGAAGCATCAGATATGATCGAAAACTTTGAAAACTTATTAAACAGAAAAGACAGGCAGAGAAAACCGCCTGATCAGAAATCCGCGCATGTTCAGCCGGATGAAGAATTCAGCGGCGATCAGGAAGAAGAAGTGTTTTACGATGATACTGTGAACGGCGATTCTTCTGAAAAAACGGATGACAGGGATTATCAGGACAGCGCTGCAGACGGAGACTTCCCGGACGGGGAAGGGTTTCCGGATGACACTGAGGATGAAGAGTTTCCGGATGACGTTTCTGCATCTGATGAAGACGATGAGCTGTTTGAGGAGGATCCTCTTATTCCGCCGGGGAGATTCCGCCCGGGAGGACTTTCGCTCCAGGCACTCTCTGCGCTGATTATTGCGGTGGCTGTTCTTTCGGCTGCCCTGTTTGCAATCCTGATCAACCGGAACTGGTTTTACAACCGGTATGAGGTTGTGTTTACGAGGGCGCAGGAGGATGCGGTCTCGTATTCCTACTGCAATTTTGACGGCAGCATACTGCGGTACGGCACAGACGGCGCAACGCTGTATGACCAGGAGGGTGAAACCATCTGGGATGTGGCCTACGCCATGGAAGAGCCTGCGGTAGTATCCCGCGGAAGCGTTATGGCGATTTATGACGCCGGAGGAACCGGCGTTGTCATCTGCGACAAGTCAGGGCAGATCGGCGCTGTCACGACCAGGCATCCTGTGCTGCGCGCCGACATTGCCCGACAGGGAACTGTCGCGACGATTCAGGAAGACCGGCAGAATGTCTGGATTGAATACTACAGCAAAGAAGGCGACACCATTGCCGAGATCAAAACTTCGATCGAGGATCCCGGGTATCCGATGGATCTGGCGGTTTCGCCTGACGGCATGCTCCTGTCTGTGGCTTATACCGGTTTTTCAGATGGAATGCAGACGGGAACAATCCGGTTTTACAACTTTGGAAGCTATGGCCAGAACCAGATGGACAACCGGGTGGCGGCCTTTGATTACGCCGACCGCGTCATTCCCGAGGTCGGGAGCCTGGGAGAAAACGGGTTCGTGGCTTTTCGCGACAACGGCTTTTCCCTGTACAGCGGAGGCGGGATTCCGGAACAGCGGGCAGATGTCTCCCTTGAAGGAAGGATACAGGCTGTTTTTTATGATGAGAACCACATCGGACTTCTCACAGAAGATCCGGAAGACGGTCTTGTCCATCTGAAGATTTTTGACATCCGCGGACATGAGGTCACTGACAGGGTGATCGCCGCAAACTATCAGAAGATCGAACTGTTCGGAGATGAGGTGAATTTTTACAACGGCGCGGGACTCCATGTCTATACCGTGGCCGGGACAGAAAAATTCAGCGGCGAGTACGGAGAGCCTGCACAGGCCTTCTTTGCCGTCGGAAAATACAGGTACGTGGCCGTCACGGACAACAGCATTGACCTGATCAGGCTGAAATAAAGACGTTTCTTGCGTTTTAAAAAGCTTTGTGCTATACTTTCTTGACGCGTGAGTACATGCGCGGCAGGCCGTGCGTACACGCGCGATAAGAGAGAATAATCTACGGAGGAAGAATACGAAAAATGAGTGTCCAGATTGAAAACTTGGCGAAGAGCATGGCAAAGCTTACGGTTGAAGTGTCCGCAGAGGCTTTCGAGAAGGCTTTGCAGAGCGCCTATATGCGGCAGAGAAAAAGCATCACTGTTCCGGGATTCAGAAAGGGCAAGGTCCCCAGAGCCATCATCGAGAAGATGTACGGCGCCGGAATTTTCTATGAAGATGCCGCAAATGAGCTTCTTCCTTCCGCTTATGATGATGCCGCACAGGAGAGCGGACTGGAGATCACTTCCCGTCCGGAAATCGATGTGACACAGATCGAAAAAGGCAAGCCGTTTATCTTTACGGCAACGGTAGCTTTGAAGCCGGAAGTGGAGCTGGGACAGTATAAAGGCCTTGAGGTACTGCCGGCCGACAGGACCGTCACGGATGAAGAGGTAGAGGCTGAACTGAAGAAGGAACAGGAGAAGAACAGCCGTCAGGTGACGGTGGAAGACCGCGGCGCAGAGATGGGCGATACGGTCACCCTTGATTATGAAGGAAGAGTGGACGGAGAACTCTTTGAAGGCGGATCCGCCCAGAATTTCGACCTGAAGCTCGGCTCTCATTCCTTTATTCCCGGATTTGAAGAAGGGCTGGTTGGCGTGCGCTTTGACGAAACCAGAGATGTAGAGGTTACTTTCCCGGAAGATTATCATGCGGAGAACCTGAAGGGAAAACCGGCTGTCTTTACCTGTACGGTGCATAAGGTATCTGCCACGGAACTTCCGGAACTGGATGATGAATTCGCGCAGGATGTCTCGGATTTTGATACGCTGGAAGAATACCGCGCTGATGTGAGAAAGAAACTCGAGGAGAAGAAGGCGGAGCAGGCCCGTCAGCAGATCCGCGATGCTGCCCTCGCAAAGGCGGCTGAGAAGGCTTCCATGGAGATTCCGGATCCCATGGTTGACTCCTATGCGGAGAATATGGTGGAGAATTACGCCAGACGGATCGAGGCCCAGGGCATGAGCTTTGACCAGTATCTCCAGATGTTCGGCTCTACGGCTGACACCATGAAAGAGCAGTTCAAGCCGCAGGCAGTGCTGCAGATCCGCAGCAGCCTGGTTCTGGAGAAGGTGGCGGAAACAGAGAATGTTGAAGTCTCTGATGAAGAAGTTGACGCCGAGATCGCCGAGATGGCAAAGGCATACGGATTGGAAGCCGATCGGATGAAAGAACTGGTCAGCGAGGACGAGAAAAAGAACATCCGCAAGGATCTTGCCAGCCGCAAGGCCATGGATATCATTGCCGATGCCGCTGTAGAGACAGAAGCGGCAGCCGAAAAGGACGCAGACGCAGAGGAAAACGCGGAGGAATAATCGATGCCCCTCATCCCATATGTAATAGAACAGACCGGCCGCGGAGAGAGAAGTTATGATATCTACTCCCGCCTTCTTAAGGACAGGATTATATTCCTGGGAGAAGAAGTGACGGACGTCACGGCAGACCTTGTCGTCGCCCAGCTTTTGTTTCTGGAGTCGGAGGATCCTGCAAAGGATATTCATCTCTACATCAACAGCCCGGGCGGGTCTGTATTTGCCGGCATGGCAATCTATGACACCATGCAGTATATCAAATGCGATGTCTCCACGATCTGCGTGGGCCTGGCCGCCAGCATGGGAGCTTTTCTCCTGGCAGGCGGCGCAAAAGGCAAACGCCTGGCGCTTCCCAATGCGGAGATCATGATTCACCAGCCATCAGGCGGCGCGCACGGGCAGGCAACCGAGATTGAAATTGCCGCACAGCAGATTCTCCGGACGAAGCAGAGACTGAATACCCTGCTGGCGGAGAATACCGGCCAGCCGTATGATAAGGTGGCGCAGGATACAGAGCGGGATTACTATATGACGGCGGAAGAAGCGCTCGATTATGGTCTGATCGATACCGTGATCAGAAATCGCTGAGAAAAAAGGGTGTTTCAGGGGATGCCTCTGCGATGCCCTTTTTACACATACAGGAAAGGATTGAACAGAAAGCCCATGGCAGGGAGAAGTGAAAGTAAAATCAAATGCTCATTTTGCGGACGGACGGAGGACCAGGTCAGAAAACTGATCGCAGGTCCGGACGGCGCGTATATCTGTGATGAGTGCATTCAGATCTGTGCGGAAATCCTGGACGAGGAGTTCCATGATCTGCCGATGCAGGATCAGAACGGTGAGTTTAACCTGATGAAGCCGGTGGAGATCCGCCGTTTTCTGGATGATTACGTGATTGGACAGGAAGAAGCCAAAAAGGTTCTCGCAGTTGCCGTCTATAATCATTACAAGCGGATTATGGCAGCAGATACATCAGATGTGGAGCTGCAGAAGAGCAATATCCTGATGCTGGGTCCCACAGGTTCCGGCAAAACACTTCTTGCACAGACACTGGCCCGCATGCTGAACGTTCCCTTTGCCATAGCGGATGCCACAACTCTGACGGAGGCCGGATATGTGGGAGAGGATGTGGAGAATATTCTTCTCAAGCTTATTCAGGCGGCAGATTATGATATCGACCGGGCAGAGAGCGGCATTATCTATATAGACGAGATCGACAAGATCACCCGGAAGTCCGAGAACCCCTCAATTACACGGGATGTCTCCGGCGAAGGCGTGCAGCAGGCACTGCTGAAAATGCTGGAGGGGACCGTTGCCAGCGTTCCCCCGCAGGGCGGAAGAAAGCATCCTCACCAGGAATTTCTGCAGATCGACACGACAAACATTCTGTTTATCTGCGGCGGCGCTTTTGAGGGGCTGGATAAGATCATTGAGACCAGACAGGACACAAAGGGAATCGGCTTTGATGCAGACCTGGGCGTGCGCAGACGCGAGGACATCGGCCAGGTGCTTCGTGAGGTTCTTCCCGAGGATCTGGTGAAATTCGGCCTGATTCCGGAATTTGTCGGCCGTGTGCCGATCGTAGTCACACTGGACGGACTGAACGCGGAAGCGCTGGTGCGCATTCTGAAAGAGCCGAAGAATTCTCTTGTGAAGCAATACGCCAGAATGCTGGAGCTTGACGGGGTGGAGGCTTCTTTTGAGGAGGACGCGCTGATGGCAATGGCTGAGGAGGCCATGAAGCGCAAGACCGGGGCGAGGGGACTCCGTGCCATTATGGAACGCACCATGATGGATGTCATGTACGAAGTCCCGTCGGATGATACGATTTATGCCTGCAGGATCACAAAGGAAGCGGTAGAGGGAACCGGAGAGGTTGAAGTGCTGCGCGGGGAGCCCAAACAGGTCCCAAGACGCAATATGAAGGCCCGCCGTTCCCGCAGTGCGGCACCGAACATGCCGGCCTGAACAAAGGAGTACTGAATGAATGAACCGTTGCATGCCCTGCCGACCGTACCGCTGCGGGGCCTGGCCATTCTTCCGGGCATGGTGATACACATTGATGTCACCAGGGAGAAATCCCTGCGTGCCGTGGAAGAGGCAATGATGAAGGATGAGAAACTGCTGCTTGTCACACAGCGCAGCGCATCCGTGCAGGAGCCGACCCTTGACGATCTGTACAGGGTCGGCTGCCTTTCCCGCATCAAGCAGGTTGTCCGGCTTCCGAGAGGGCATCTGCGCATTCTTGCAGAGGGACTGGAAAGGGCGGAACTGCTGGATTTTGAGACGACTGAAGGACTTCTGCGCTCCGAAGCGGCACTTTTTTCATTCCGGGACCTGAATGATCAGGAGCCCAATACGCGGGAGGCCATGCTGGAGCATCTGCGGGAGCTGTTTCAGAATTACGCCCGGCAGAGTCAGAAAATCACCGGCGAGCTGACGCTGCAGATTACGGAAAACCGGGATCTGCAGAGACTGGTTGACCAGATCTGCATGCATATGCCGCTGCCCGTTGACAGACAGCAGCGGCTGCTGGAAGCAGCCGATCCGTATGAACGGTATGATGTGCTCTGCGTCATGCTGGCCAATGAAGTGGAGATCCTGAAAATCCGCGCGCAGCTGCAGAAGGATATTAAGGAGCGCATAGACAAAAATCAGCGGGAGTATATTCTGCGGGAACAGCTGAAGCTGATCCGCGAGGAACTCGGCGAGGACAACCTGCAGTCTGAGATCCGGAAATTCCGCGAGAAGACAGACGCTCTGAAGGCTTCCCGGGAAGTAAAGGAAAAGCTCCGCGAAGAGATCCGCAGGCTGGAGAATATTGTGGGCAATCCCTCTGAGAGCAGCGTCGTCCGGGGTTATATTGAGACCCTTCTGGGTCTGCCCTGGGATAAAATGGCCAGAGACAACCGTGACCTGCGGAAAGCCCGTCAGATACTGGAGGCCGATCATTACGGGCTGGAAAAGGTGAAAGAACGCATTCTGGAATACCTGGCAGTGCGGCAGACGACCCGAAAGGGAGATGCGCCGATTCTCTGCCTTGTCGGACCGCCCGGCACCGGCAAAACCTCTGTCTCAAAATCTGTCGCCGGCGCCCTGAACAAGACCTTTGTGCGGGTGAGCCTGGGCGGCGTACGGGACGAGGCCGAGATCCGCGGTCACAGAAGGACGTATATAGGAGCCCTGCCCGGGAGGATCGCGCAGGGCCTGCACCAGGCAAAAGTAAAGAACCCGCTGATGCTGCTCGACGAGATCGACAAGACCAGCAGCGATTACAAGGGAGACATTGCGTCAGCCCTTCTAGAAGTGCTGGATCCGGAAGAAAATCATGCCTTTTCGGATCACTATGTGGAGATCCCGATAGACCTGTCAGAGGTGCTCTTTATAGCAACGGCAAATGATGTGCAGAACATTCCCCGCCCTCTTCTGGACAGGATGGAGCTGATCGAGATCAGCAGCTATACGGAGAATGAAAAAGAGCATATCGCAAAGGAACATCTGATCCCGAAGCAGATTCGGGTGAACGGTCTGAAAAAGGGACAGCTGACCATAGAAGACGGCGTTCTGCCCGCCATTATTGCCCGCTATACAAAAGAAGCCGGTGTGCGCTCCCTGGAGAGACAGATCGGACAGATCTGCCGCAAGAGTGTCCTGCAGATCCAGGAAGAGGGTATCGAAAAGGTGACCGTCACACGGGATAATCTTGAAAAATACCTGGGACGGGAAAAATACCGCGTCAATCCGGCGAATGCCAGGCCCGAGATCGGTATTGTACGGGGCCTTGCATGGACCAGCGTCGGCGGCGACACCCTCGAGATCGAAGTCAATGTCATGCCCGGCAAGGGAGAATTCCTGCTGACAGGCCAGCTGGGAGATGTAATGAAGGAATCTGCCCAGACCGGAATCAGCTTTATCCGTTCCGTAGCCGGATCCTGGCAGATTCCGGAGGACTTTTTCCGCACACACGACATTCACATCCATATTCCGGAGGGCGCCGTTCCCAAAGACGGCCCGTCTGCCGGCATCACCATGGCCACGGCAATGCTTTCCGCCATAACGGAAACCCCTGTGCGCGCAGACATCGCGATGACAGGGGAGATCACCCTGCGGGGACGTGTCCTGCCGATCGGCGGACTGAAGGAGAAGCTGCTGGCCGCGGGGAAGGCAGGCATTACAACTGTGCTGGTGCCTGAAAAGAACCGTCCCGATGTGGAAGAGATGGACAGCGAGATCACAGAGGGACTTACCGTACTATATATGGAGACAATGGAAGAAGTGCTCCGGGAAGCCCTGGTGACAGAACCGGACTTGAAAAAAGGAGCAGACGGCCGATGAAGATCCGCAATGCCTCACTGGAAACCGTGTGCGGCGCATCCAGCCCGCTGCCGGATACAACCTGCCCGCAGGTTGCTTTTGCCGGTAAATCCAATGTTGGAAAATCTTCTCTGATCAATGCCCTGATGAACCGAAAAAACCTGGCCAGGACAAGTTCCCAGCCGGGTAAGACGCGGACTATTAATTTTTACCATGTGGATGCGCTTTCTCCCCGGGAAGGAACAGCGGAAGAAGTGCCGCTGGAAGTCTTCCTGGTGGATCTGCCGGGCTATGGCTATGCCCAGGTTTCCAGGGAAGTGAAGGAATCCTGGGGGCACATGATTGAGCGCTATCTGCAGCGTTCGGAAAATCTGCGAATGGTGTTTTTGCTGGTGGATATCCGGCACGCGCCGTCTGAAAATGACCGCGTGATGTACAGATGGATCCTGGAGCAGGGATGGCAGCCGGTTATTCTGGCTACCAAGCTGGACAAACTAAAAAGAAGCCAGGTTCAGAAGCAGCTCCGGGAAATCCGCGAAGGGCTGCAGATGGAGAAGGGAGGCGTGATCATTCCGTTTTCTGCGGAGACAAAGGACGGTCGTGAGAAAATATGGGAAATGATCACACAGGTTTTATGAGTATCATCCGTGCCGAGAAGCTGGGCTATGATTACACGCAGTATGATGATGAATCCGGTGAAGCCTCTGAGGTAACGCATGCGCTGCGGGATGTGGACCTGCGCGTGGAACGGGGGCAGTTTATTGCCATTCTCGGTCATAACGGCAGCGGAAAATCCACGCTGGCCAGAACCATAAATGCTTTGCTGGCTCCTTCGAGCGGCACACTCTGGGTAGACGGAATGGACACCAGAGACCAGGAATCTCTCTGGAAAATCCGGCAGACGGCCGGGATGGTGTTCCAGAATCCGGACAACCAGATTGTCGCTTCTGTTGTAGAAGAAGACGTAGGGTTCGGACCGGAAAACATAGGGATTCCGACAGACGAAATCTGGAGGCGCGTGGAGGAAAGCCTGAAAAAAACAGGCATGACAGCCTACAGGAAGCATTCTCCCAACCGGCTGTCCGGCGGGCAGAAGCAGCGGGTTGCCATCGCCGGCGTAATGGCTATGAAGCCCAAATGCATCGTTCTGGATGAGCCGACGGCCATGCTGGATCCGAACGGAAGAAAAGATGTCATTCAGGCCGTCCGGGAACTGAACAGGAAAGAAGGCGTCACGGTTGTCCTGATCACACATTATATGGAAGAAGTCGTTTTTGCAGACCGTGTTTTTGTCATGGATGTGGGACGGGTTGTCATGGATGGAACGCCGCGTGAAATCTTTTCAAAGGTAGAGGAGCTCAGAGAACTCCGTCTGGATGTGCCGCAGGTGACGCTTTTATCCCATGAACTGCGGATGGCCGGCCTTCCGGTCCGGGAAGGAATACTGACGGTTGACGAGCTGGTGGAAGAATTATGTCACTGAAGATCGAACAGGTTTCGTATGTATACAGCCCCGGAACCGCATACGAACAGTATGCGCTCCGGAATGTTTCACTGGAGATTCCGGACGGTCAGTTCGTCGGGATCATCGGACATACAGGAAGCGGAAAATCGACACTCATCCAGCATTTTAACGGCCTCATGAAGCCGGCTTCCGGCAGAGTGCTGTACAACGGAGAGGATATCTGGGGAGAAGGCTATGATCTCCGCAGCCTGCGTTTTCATGTGGGTCTCGTCTTCCAGTATCCCGAGTACCAGCTTTTTGAAGAGGATGTCCTGAAAGATGTATGCTTCGGCCCGAAAAACCAGGGCCTTCCGGCGGAAGAATGTGAAGAGAGAGCCATCTATTCTCTCACGCAGGTCGGCATTACCGAGCCTCTGTTCCGCAAGTCGCCCTTTGATTTGTCCGGCGGGCAGAAAAGGAGAGTTGCCATTGCGGGCGTGCTGGCAATGAATCCGGATATGCTGGTTCTGGATGAGCCTACGGCAGGGCTGGACCCCCGCGGGCGGGATGAAATCCTGAACCAGATCGAACTGCTCCAGAAGACCAGGGGCATAACCGTTGCCCTGGTCTCTCACAGCATGGAAGACATGGCCCGCTATGTAGAACGCCTGATCGTAATGAATCAGGGCGAAAAAGCTTTTGACGGCACACCGAGAGAAGTCTTCTCCCATGTGCGGGAGCTGGAAGCCATGGGCCTTGCCGCACCCCAGATCACATACATCATGCACGCGCTGGCTGCGCGCGGAATGCAGGTGGATCTGCAGGCGTCAACCGTGCAGGAAGCAAGAGACTCCATTCTGCGGGCTGCAGGCATCCGTTGAACCGGCTCTGCAGCCGGCGGGGCGGACGTTCGCGGAAGAGAAGCCAACGGGAGATTAGATTCCAATGATTCGTGATATAACCATCGGACAATATTATCCTGCGGATTCCCTGCTCCACCGGCTGGATCCGCGGGTAAAACTGCTGGGGACACTGGTGTATATCGTGTCCCTGTTTCTGTTCCGGTCATGGGGCTATCTTCTCGGGACAGTATTTCTGGCCGGGCTGATACTGGTGTCAAAGGTGCCTTTTTTCTATATGGTGCGCGGCCTGAAGCCAGTTGTCATTCTTCTGGTTTTTACCATGGTGCTGAACGCGCTGCTGACGCCGGGAACCGTTCTCTGGCAGTGGAAAATCCTCCGGGTGACGGAAGAAGGACTGATCATGGCCGCCAAGATGGGGATACGGCTGATCTATCTGATTCTGGGCGCGTCGCTGATGACGCTCACAACGACCCCGAACAAGCTGACAGACGGACTGGAGCGCTCATTCCGGCCGCTGAAAGCCTTTCATGTGCCTGTGCATGAGATTTCCATGATGATGTCCATTGCCCTGCGGTTCATACCGATTCTCATGGAAGAGACGGACAAGATCATGAAGGCGCAGATGGCCAGAGGGGCTGATTTCGAGAGCGGTACGCTTGTGCGGCGCGTAAAGGCCATGCTTCCGCTTCTGGTGCCGCTTTTCATCTCCGCCTTCCGCCGCGCCAATGATCTTGCGCTTGCCATGGAAGCACGCTGCTATCAGGGCGGTGAAGGGCGGACCCAGATGAATCCGCTGCACTATGAGCGGAGGGATTTCATCGCCTACGGAGTGCTGGCCGTATATCTGGCGGCATCAGTTGTACTGCGAATATCCGGATACTGAAGAGGCTGTCGCATTAAGCTTCTAAAGTGTGTAAATATCCAGAAGGGAATCTCCGCAGCGAAGCGGAGACCAGAGTGCAAGCGTTTCCCGTATGGATATTTATACACGATAGTTTTTAATGCGACAGCCCCTTTCCATGCGGGGGAGTCATGACATGAACGAA
>CADBNA010000336.1 GCA_902795835.1 uncultured Lachnospiraceae bacterium
AGACGTATGGTATTCGGCCGGATCCCCTGATCCAGAAGCTCCTCTCCGGAAAGCTGAGAGTGTGTCGTGGACGCGGGATGAATCACAAGACTCTTTACATCGGCAACATTGGCGAGCAGCGAGAAGATCTCCAGGTTGTCGATAAACGTCCATGCTTCCTCCTGGCCGCCTTTGATTTCAAATGTAAAGATGGACGCGCCCCCGTTCGGGAAATATTTCTCATACAGTGCGTGATCCGGATGATCGGGAAGTGCGGGATGGTTTACTTTCTCAACCTGGGGATGGCCGCTCAGGAATTCGACCACTTTCTTCGTATTTTCCGCATGGCGTTCCAGACGCAGTGAGAGAGTCTCCACGCCCTGCAGAAGCAGGAATGCATTGAATGGGGAGATGCATGCCCCTGTATCACGCAGAAGGATCGCCCGGATGTACGTCACAAAGGCAGCCGGTCCCACGGCATCATAAAATGAAATGCCGTGATAGCTGGGATTCGGATCGGCAATCTGCGGATACCGGCCTCCTTCCTTCCAGTTGAATTTCCCGGACTCCACGATTATGCCGCCGAGAGTCGTGCCATGGCCGCCTATAAATTTTGTTGCCGAATGGACGACAATATCCGCGCCGTATTCGATCGGGCGGATCAGATACGGAGTCCCGAAAGTATTGTCAATCACCAGCGGCAGGTCGTGTTTGTGCGCGATGGCCGCAATTGCCTCAATATCGGGAATATCGCTGTTCGGATTGCCCAGCGTCTCCAGATAAATGGCCTTCGTGTTTTCCTTAATGGCCTCTTCCACCTCCCGGAGATCATGTGCATCGATAAAGGTGGTCTCGATCCCCAGCAGCGGGAGTGTATGCGCGAGCAGGTTAAAGGTGCCGCCGTAGATCGTCTTCTGCGCTACAATATGACCGCCGTTTGCAGCCAGCGCCTCGATCGTATAGCTGATGGCTGCCGCGCCGGAGGATACGGCAAGGGCTGCGGTCCCGCCCTCCAGGGCGGCCAGTCTCTTTTCCAGAACCTCCTGGGTGGTATTTGTCAGCCTGCCGTATATATTGCCGGCATCTGCCAGGCCAAAGCGGTCGGCAGCATGTCTGCTGTTATGAAAAACATAGGATGTCGTCTGGTAAATCGGGACAGCGCGGGCATCCGTTGCCGGATCAGCCTGTTCCTGTCCTACGTGCAGCTGGAGTGTTTCAAATCTGTAATTGCTCATAAAATTTCTCCCTCTCTTATTTCCATGGCATCTCATCAGCAGACTGCCGATACCTGCCGGTTTCTGTTTCCTCCTCCTGTCAGCGGGAACGGTGCGTTCCCCGTCTAACCCTCATCCGGTTTCTCCGGTGCTCCCGTCCTGCTCCTGTAATCATCCAGCGCTGCCTGGATTGCTTCTTCCGCCAGGACCGAACAGTGCATCTTGTAATCTGGCAGCCCGTCCAGCGCCTCCGCCACCGCTTTATTTGTCAGTTTCATGGCGTCAGCCACTGGTTTGCCTTTAATCAGTTCTGTTGCCATAGAACTGGAGGCAATTGCGCTGCCGCATCCGAAAGTCTCGAATTTGACATCTTTTACGATGTCGTCTTCTACCTTGAGGTACATCTTCATGATGTCGCCGCATTTTGCGTTTCCTACGGTCCCTACCCCGTTTGCGTCTTCAATTACCCCGACATTTCTGGGATGCCTGAAATGATCCATTACTTTTTCGCTGTATAATGCCATTTTTTCTCCTTACCGGCTGTCAGCCCCTGTTCAGAGTATAAACGCCGCTTTTCCGGAAACCAGATCCCTCCAGACCGGAGAAAAGCCCCGCAGATACTCTACAACCTCTTTTACCGATGCGATAATATAATCCGTTTCCTCTTCTGTAATATCGTCTCCGAGAGTCAGCCGCAGAGATCCGTGCGCGACATCGTGAACCCTTCCGATCGCAAGCAGGACATGGCTCGGATCCAGTGAACCGGATGTACAGGCGCTTCCCGAAGAGGCTTCGACACCTCTGTCATCCAGAAGCAGCAGCAGGGATTCTCCCTCTATTCCCTCAAAACAGAAATTCACGTTTCCGGGAAGCCTTTTTACGGCATCCCCGTTGAGTGCGGAGTGCGGGATCCCGCCAAGCCCCTGAATCAGGCGGTCTCTCTGCTTTTTCTGCACCTCCGAGACAGCTTCCATCTTTTCAGCTGACTCCCGCAGGGCTGCCGCCATACCCACGATGGCGGGGACGTTTTCCGTGCCGGCCCGTTTTCCCCGTTCCTGGGCGCCGCCCTCAATCAGATTCGTCAGTCTGACGCCTTTTCGTGCATAGAGAAAACCGATGCCCCTGGGCCCGTGAAATTTGTGGGCGGAGGCTGAGAGCATATCGATATGCTCTTTTTTCACATCGATGGGAAGGTGTCCGACAGCCTGCACCGCATCCGTATGAAATGTGACCTTATGCCTGCTGCAGATCTCGCCGATCTCGGCAATCGGCTGTATTGTGCCGATTTCATTGTTGGCATACATGACAGTCACCAGGGCCGTATCCTCCCGGATCGCCGCCTCGACCTCTTCCGGACGGACAAGTCCGTCCTCATGCACATCCAGAAGCGTGATGTCAAAGCCTTCCCTGCGCAGCTTTTCGAGAGTATGCAGAACCGCATGGTGCTCAAACGCAGTGGAAATGATATGCATCTTTCCGGCCTTTTTTCCCGATTCTGCGGCCGAACGGATCGCCTGGTTGTCCGCTTCGCTTCCTCCTGACGTGAACGTGATCTCCCGGGGCTCAGCTCCGATCACGGCCGCTATATCCGCCCTGGCTTTTTCCAGGATCTCTTTGGCTTCCTGCCCGCGCCCGTACAGGCTGGACGGATTCCCGTATACCTCCTGCAGACAGGGAATCATGGCATCCAGTGCCGCCTGGCTCATTCGGGTCGTCGCAGCGTTGTCAGCGTATATTCTCATGCGGTCATTCCCTCCTTTATCATCTGTTACCGCAGTCTACACCCTTTTGCCTACTATGTCAATAGGTTATTGATTTTTTCTATTGATTTGCCTATTTACCCGGCGGTATAATAGGCAATATGAAAAGAAACCGATGACAGAACAGAGAACAGAAAAGGGAGTGACCGGACAGTGATCTCTACACGGGGACGATACGCAATACGCGTCATGATTGATCTGGCAGAAAATGAACAGGAAGACGGCGGCTATATTCCTTTAAAGGATATCGCCGCCCGACAGGAGATTTCCAAGAAATATCTGGAAATCATAGTGAAGGACATGGTGGCAGGGGGGCTCATCGTCGGCGCCAGCGGAAAAGGGGGCGGCTACAGACTCTGCAGAAAGCCGGAAGAATACTCCGTCGGGGAAATCCTGGAACTGATGGAAGGGCCTCTGGCTTCTGTGGCCTGCCAGGCGGATCCGGACATGGCCTGCCCCAGAGAATCCATCTGCCAGACTCTGCCCATGTGGACGGAATTCGACCGGCTGGTCCATGACTATTTTTACAACAAGAAACTGACGGATATCTGCTTTACCTCCGTCCCAGTCCGGAAAGATCCGGAAAAGCCCCGGGAGAACAGATGATGAGAGCACTGATTGCAATGTCAGGCGGCGTGGATTCCAGCGTGGCGGCCATGCGCATGAAGCAGGACGGCTGGGACTGCATTGGCTGCACTATGAAATTATATGAGCGGGAGGATACGCTGGGCGATGCCCGAAAGGGAGATCCGGAGGCATCCGGAAAAACCTGCTGCAGCCTGGATGACACAGAGGATGCCCGCAGCGTGGCACACCGGCTCGGGATGCCGTATTATGTCTTTAATTACACCCGGGAATTCCGGAAAGAGGTCATCGGCCGGTTCGCAGCCGCCTATGAAGCGGGGACAACACCCAATCCGTGCATAGACTGCAACCGCTATCTGAAGTTCGGAAAGCTGTATGAACGCGCACGCGTGCTCGGCTGTGACGCCATCGTGACAGGCCACTATGCCAGGATCCGGTTTGAAAACGGACGCTGGCAGCTTCTCCGGGCCTCCGATCCCTCGAAAGACCAGAGCTACGTGCTGTACTCTCTGACGCAGGAGCAGCTGGCGCACACCCGTTTTCCGCTCGGGGATATGACGAAGACGGAAGTCCGCGCCGCGGCAGAGCAGGCGGGCTTCATCAATGCCGCAAAGCCCGACAGTCAGGATATCTGTTTCGTACCCGACGGCGATTACGGGGCCGTCATAGCGGCACACAGCACCAGAAAGCCCGTGCCGGGCAATTTTGTGGATCAGGACGGCAGGATTCTCGGACGGCACCGGGGGATTATCTACTACACAATCGGCCAGCGAAGAGGACTGGGGCTGCCTTTTCCTGACCGGACATATGTCATCCGGATCAACCCGGCAGACAATACTGTCGTCCTCGGCCCGCACGAGGCACTGATGCAGACCCGCGTACAGGTAAAAGAGGTCAGCTGGATCAGCGGCGAAGCTCCCCGGGAACCGTTTCGCTGTGAGGCAAAGCTCCGCTACCGTCATCCCGCGAAAAGCGCGCTCTGCATTCCTGACGGAGAAGATGGACTGGAACTGCGGTTTGATGAGCCGCAGCGCGCCATAACGCCCGGCCAGGCGGCCGTGCTGTATGACGGTGAAGAAGTGCTCGGAGGAGGGGTGATCTGCAAAGAGAAATCACTGTGAGAACCCCCGGCCTCCAAAACTGAAGGGGAGCAGTTCTTCAAGTGTATACACCCTGTATTCCTCCGTGCTCTTAGCCAGGATGATCCGGAATGTGCCGGGGTTGCAGAACTCCGCCATGACCTGCCGGCAGATACCGCAGGGCGGACAGAAATCCATGATCTCTCCCCCCGGTCCTCCGACAATACAGATTGCCGCAAACTCTTTTTCCCCTTCGGAAACAGCCTTGTTTATTACTGTCTGCTCCGCGCAGGATCCGGCGGGATACGAAGCGTTCTCAACATTGCAGCCGGTATAAACGGCGCCGTCCGCACACAGCAGCGCCGCCCCTACATGATAATGGCTGTAAGGGGCATACGCCCTCGGCAGCATTTCCTTTGCCGCCCGGATCAGACCGGTAATCTGTTCAGATGTCATATTTCCTCTCCTCTCCGGATCTTACGGTCCGGGTACGGTTCCCTGTCTTTGAGATTGAGATCCGCACAGTTCTCTCCGGCATACGCAGAAATATGCCTGCCCCTTTATCTGTCCGGCGGTTTCAGGATGCGTCGGCACCGATCAGCTCTCTGACAGCTTCCACCGCAATTTTTACTGCCGCGTCTGTATCATGAACGACCGGATTCTCCAGTCCGGCCTTTTCTCTCTCCTGATTGGCCATAACCAGAAACAGGGCGCCCACCCGTACTCGCAGAAACGCTCCGACTATAAACAGAGCCGCGCTCTCCATCTCGGATGCCAGCGCTCCCATTCGCAGCCATGCCTGCCATTTGTTCTCAAGCTCATACGATACCGGCATCAGCTCCGGATTATGCTGTCCGTAAAAAGCATCCTTGCTCTGTACCACACCGGCATGCCAGGTGCGGCCGCTCTTTTTTGCGGCACTGACCAGCGCATTGACAACGGCCAGATCCGGTACGGCCGGATATTCAATGGGGGCATATTCTTTCGTCGTCCCTTCCATCCGGATGGCACCCGTCGCGATAACGATATCTCCGCTTTTTACATCCTGCTGCATGCCGCCGCAGGTGCCGATGCGGATGAATGTGCGTGCCCCGCATTTTACGAGTTCTTCCAGGGCAATCGAAGCAGACGGTCCGCCTATGCCGGTAGATGTAACAGAAACCTTCACCCCGTCCAGAGTACCGGTGTAAGTGACAAATTCCCTGCTGTCTGCGATCAGGACCGGATTGTCAAAATAACGGGCAATTTTCTCACAGCGTTTCGGATCTCCGGGAAGAATCACATATTCACCCACTTCACCAGGCGCTGCCTGGATGTGGTACTGTCTGTTCGGATCTTCTGAATAATTCATGGTGCGCAGCCTCCTGTCAGCAAACAAAACATGAGCTCTTATAATGACTTTACTGCTGTGGAACGGGGGAGTCAATAGGGACGGTTCTCTTAGACTTCTGCCTTCTCAAAAGCTCTTTGTAGTAAATAGTTGAAAATCGGCAGGGAATCCTGTATAATTTGAACAAATTCGGCTTTTTTGCATGATTATGCAGACTGCCGGTAAAGGAAAGGAGAATATTTATATGAAAAAAGTAATGGCATTTCTGCTTAGCGCAGGACTCACCCTGTCTCTGGCTGCATGCGGCGGCTCCGGTTCCTCCGGAAACACGGCTGCTTCCTCCGCAGCTTCCGCGGCAAGCTCTGCTGCGGCAAGTTCCGCTGCTGAGAGCACGGTAGAGGAAAGCGCAGCTTCCTCGGCAGACGAGACTGCGAAGAGTGAGGCTGCTGAAAGCGAGGCTGCCGAGAGCGAAGCCGCTGAGAGCGAAGCTGCTGTCAGCGAGTCAGCTGAGAGCGAAGCCGCTGTCAGCGAGTCAGCCGAGAGCGAAGCCGCTGAGAGCGAAGCTGCTGTCAGCGAATCCGCCGAGAGCGAAGCTGCTGAAAGCGAATCCGCCGAGAGCGAAGC
>CADBNA010000337.1 GCA_902795835.1 uncultured Lachnospiraceae bacterium
AACGCTCAACCGGATCTGTTCGATTGCCGCCGACTATTTTCAGGCTTTCTGCTTTGTCCATGATGAACAGTTCTGTCTGATCGGCTATGACCGCCGGCTTGACCCGGCCTCACTGCCCGGCTTTGAGTATTCCGAACAATACGAGTGCTACATGCAGGTCTCCTCCGTTCTGAACGAATTCCGCACGAATCAGGCCTATCAGAAAACACTGCACACGGAGGGCTGTCAGTTCTGGATTGATCCCTATACGGACGAATGCTGTCTGTACATGAACCTGTTCCTGTACGGACATTATCACGGACGGTTTATCGTAGCCCTTCGGGAAAACAGTCCGGGACGCACGGCGGCAGTGGAGTATTTCGGAAAGGCGTTCCTGGAAGCGCTGGCCGCAGACCCGCAGGCCGGAATCCGTTCCGGCGATCTCATCACCCGCCTGCTGAAACGCTACGCCGACGGAGAGACCCTCTCTCCCCAGATTATCTCTGCTGCAGAAAAAACCAGCGGCTGGACGACGCCGGGGACCTTTGTCTGCGGCCTGATCCGGCTGTACGATGACCAGCTGAACAATTATATGCTGCGCAGTGTGTGCACCGGCCTTCTGGAACGGATTCCCGGCGCCAGCCTTTATTATGCGGAGGGACGCATCTATGTGCTGATCAATCTGGGACTGTCCCGGATGCGCACATCAGATATCCGCGTGAGTCTTTCCGAGCTGATCCGTGAATCTCTGCTGAAGGCGGCTATTTCGGATGCGTTCTCTTCCCTGGAGGAATTCCCTCTGTTTATGGAGCAGGCCCGGGCCTGTCTCAGCTGCATGGAGCAGAATCACATGACGGACTGGTTTGGTGAATTCTCACAGATTGCCGTCCCATACTGGCTGCAGAACGGAACAAACGTCCTTCCGGCTTCCGTTCTGGTTGCCAGAGGCATTCGTCTTCTGCGGGAGTATGACGCTGAAAACGATACGGAATTATATGATACGCTGGAAGTCTACGTCAGCAATGAGCGAAATGCGACCCTGACAAGCCGGATCCTTCGCATACACCGCAGCACTCTGCCCCATCGTCTTCAGAAAATCGAGGAAATCACCGGCCTGAACCTGGATCACGTCCTGACCCGGATCCATCTGCTGATGTCTTTTGTCTGGATGGATGACCGCTTCGCACACAGCTGATCTGTCCCTTTATGTCTGCCGCATTTTCCGCT
This sequence comes from uncultured Lachnospiraceae bacterium, assembly GCA_902795835.1. Next base: position 1,207 of record CADBNA010000337.1, read on the forward strand.
ATAATGAAAACTGACGGCCTCTTATCCCCCCTCCGGGCTTAAGTATGGTTTATTTTTGAGGTATAGTGAATGTATAAAGACTAAGCATGCAGGAGAGCAGCCATGGATCTTAACCGGGAAAACACACCCGCTCTGCAGCCAGAGGAAACCCATCCGCACGGGCATTCTCACCCGAATTCCCGCGCCGTGGTCAACCGGCTGTCCCGGGCAATCGGACATCTGGAAATGGTTAAAAGAATGGTGGAAGACGGCAGGGACTGCAACGATGTCCTGATCCAGCTCGCCGCGGTCCGCTCAGCCCTTCACAATACCGGAAAGGTGATCCTGAAAGACCACCTGGAGCACTGTATTGTCGATGCGGTACAGAGCGGAGACCTGGATAGCATCGAGGAGCTGAACCAGGCAATCGACCAGTTCATGAAATAAAAAACCTGCCATGAGGACACAGATATGAAACAGACATCCAATCCGGTCGGTACGCATCCCGCGGAACTGCCCTGTTCGTACTATCTGGAACAATATAAAAAAGCCGATCCCGTGCAAATATCAAACAGGCTCGGCATTCCCTTTGACCTGCGCACCCGCCGGTTCAGCTTTACATTCTTCGGCAGGGAGTACTCGGCGGAGCATCCGGATCTGTGTATCCGGTGTGAGAGCGGAAATGATATCTTTTCTCTGGATTCCTCGGAGTCCTTTCGCTCCGTGCTTCTTCGCTTCTTCCTGAAAGCGGCGGTTTTTCCGGCAGGCGGGACTTTCCGCGGCATCCGGGATCTGCCCGCCGGAGAACTCTGGGCGGACCGCTTTGAGGAACAGTGTGTACGCAGGCTGGCCGGGCGTTACGGCCGGGTCCTGCAGGCCTTTGAGGCTATTATGGAAGATCTGAACGCCATACGGGTTTACGGCGCCGATATCGCCTACGAAACAGAATTTCTGGACGGACTGTTCATCCGTTTTGAATTCCGGGGAGGCAGCCGGGATGCAGAGCCTTCTGCCCGGATCCTGTTCTCAGACAATTTTCCGGCTGCTTTCTCCGCCTGTGAACTGGAAGAAATCATCTGCCTGTGCATGGAGGCCTTTGACGCCGCCGACCCGCTCTTTGCCGCAGCCAATCCGTATCATTGATTCCACGGATTGTTCGCTGTCCCGCTTCCGCCATCCTGCAAAATCATATATAAAAAAGACGCATCAGAAGACTGCCGTCTCCTGTGCGTCTTTTTTAACGGGTTTATCCGTTCATCTTTTCATGCCGTGCACGCACGGCCGCCTTCATCTTACTCCTCGGTATAGGGCTCCGGATTAGACACGCTCACTTTGTGATCGTACCAGTTTCCTTTTTCTCCGATCAGAGCGCAGTCAAACTCCTCGTCCAGTGCGGGAACAGGAATATCAAATCCAAATACCTCTTCGGTCGCACCGTCAGTGTAAGTGACCTCATCCGTCGTCGGCTGAAGGAGCTCTGCACCCTCTGCCTGTGCATCTTCCGCTGTTCCCGGGAACAGGTTCAGGATTTTCTTGGATACCAGGCTGACATGAATGGTCATTTCGCCGTCTTTCACAGTCAGAACGCCTTTTCCGTCACAGGCCTCGTTGGGCTTGAACATGGAACTGTCTGTGTTGAAGTCTGCCAGATATTTTCCGTCGGCAAGCTCTTCTGCGTTCTCTGCATCGGCAGCTTCCACTGCTGCAGCTGCTTCCTCTTCAACTTCTTCTCCGGAAGCCTCGATCTCCTCGGCCGCCTCACTGGAAGTCGCTGTCTCTTCCGCCGCCTCGCTGGCAGCCTCTGCCTCTTCCGCGGTCTCGCTGGCAGCCTCTGTCTCCTCTGCTGCCTCCTCACCTGTGACAACCTGTATGGCTTCATCCGTATGGGCTACATACAGTTCCTCAACAGCGGGAATGCGTCCAAGGCCGGCGATCTGGGCTTCGACCTGGTCAAATGCACCGGCCGCTGTAAACTGGCTGATCCAGGACTCCTCGTCCTCCGGATCTGCTATATCGTTGTTGGCATGATCGCCTGCAACGACCATCAGAGGACGAAGGACTACCTTTGTAAAACCGGCATCCTTTACAGCTGCGATAACTTCTTCGCATGCGGTGTCTTCCGGCTCTCCCTCTACGGTGCCGATAAAGACGTTGTCAAAGCCAAGCTCATTCATCTGTGCCTGCATCTGGTCATAGCTGATGCTGGCCACATGGGAGGTGCCGTGTCCGACAAATACGAAAGCGGTCCCGTCTTCCTTCGCGGCTTCCAGGCTGTCAAAGCCGGCCTCTTCCACAGCGGCGGCTGTCACGGCCTCGGCGACGGCTTTCTTGTCCTCGTTGACAGCGGCTGCGTCTTCGCCTACCTCGCCCAGAAGCGGCTCTGCCACGACGACATAGTCAAAGTTCTCTTTGTAATTCTCCAGTGCCTCAACCAGCTCATCATATTCTGCGCCGTGCATCAGATGGGTCGGCTGCACCACCAGGTTCTTCACGCCGCTGTCCACGGCACGCTGCAGGGCCTGGTCGACATTGTCAATGGCCTCTCCGTCTCTGACCTGGATGTGGTTGATGATGATCTGCGCCGTAAAGGCTCTGCGCACCTGCCAGTCCGGATATGCTTCCGCAATGGCATCCTCGATCCCCTTGATGTCGGTCGCGCGGCTGTCGTTGAAGGACGTGCCGAAGCTCACGACCAGGATCTCGTTCTCGCCGATGTCATCGGCATTTCTCGGATCGTCCGCTGAAGCGTCGCCGGTATCTCTGCCGAAGTAATCAGGATCGGCGAATTCGCCCTCGACCAGCTCTTTCTGCTCGTCGGTCAGGGCATCCCATGCTTCCTTTGCCGCCGCGATCTGCGCGTCGGTCTCATCGGTTCTTGCCTGTACATAGATCGCATCGATCAGGGCTGCAGCCTCGTCGGCCTTTGCCTGGTCATCATCGGTTCCCGCAGCGGCCTCTGTCTCCTCTGCCGCCTCGCTGGAAGCCTCTTCGCTGGAAGCTTCCTCACTGGAAGCTTCCGTCTCTTCTTCTGCTGCAGATTCAGCTGTCTCAGCTTCCTCTGCGCCTCCGCCGATCGCATCTATAGCTGCCTGTGTATGGGCAACATACAGATCCTCTACGGCTCCGATGCGTCCGAGACCGGCGATCTGGGTATCAATCTTCTCAAATGCATCAGCTGCTGTAAACTGGCTGATCCAGGACTCCTCGTCCTCCGGATCTGCCATATCGTTGTTGGCGTGATCACCTGCCACGACCATCAGCGGACGAAGGACTACCTTTGTAAAACCGGCATCCTTTACAGCTGCGATGACTGCTTCGCATGCGGTGTCTTCCGGCTCTCCCTCTACGGTGCCGATAAAGACGTTGTCATAGCCAAGCTCATTCATCTGGGACTGCATCTGGTCATAGCTGATGCTGGCCACATGGGAGGTGCCGTGTCCCATAAATACGAACGCGGTCCCGTCTTCCTTCGCGGCTTCCAGGCTGTCAAAACCGGCGTCTTCGACGGCTGCGGCTGTCAAGGCCTCGGCGACGGCTTTCTTGTCCTCGTTGACAGCGGCTGCGTCTTCGCCTACCTCGCCCAGAAGCGGCTCTGCAACGACGACGCTCTCAAAGCTGTCCTTATATCCTTCCAGCGCCTCTACCAGCTCGTCGTACTCTGCACCGTGCATCAGGTGCGTCGGCTGCACTACCAGGTTCTTTACGCCGTTGTCCACAGCGCGCTGCAGGGCCTGGTCGACATTGTCGATTTCTTCGCCGTCCCTGGCCTGTACGTGGTTGATGATGATCTGTGCCGTAAAGGCTCTGCGCACCTGCCACTCCGGATAGGCTTCCGCGATGGCATCCTCGATCCCCTTGATGTCGGTCGCGCGGCTGTCGTTGAAGGATGTGCCGAAGCTCACAACCAGGATCTCGTTCTCGCCGATGTCATCGGCATTTCTCGGATCGTCCGCCGAAGCGTCGCCGGTATCTCTGCCGAAGTAATCCGGGTCGGCAAATTCACCCTCGACCAGCTCTTTCTGCTCGTCGGTCAGGGCATCCCA
>CADBNA010000338.1 GCA_902795835.1 uncultured Lachnospiraceae bacterium
ACAAAAATCCATCCGAACAGCGTGAAAACAGAGAGAACCGTGGACACGGCCACCAGCTGTCCCGCCAGTTCCCCGTCTCCGCCCATGCTCTGTGCCATGGGAAAAGAACTGGCGGCCACAGGCGTCGCAAAAACAGATATATACACAAAACGCTCTGCGGGAGAAAAGCCGGCCGCCGCACTGACGGCTGCCGCGGCAGCCGGAAGAATGACCAGCTTGATAAACAGGGACGGGAAAATACAGTACAGATTTTTCCGGATCGCCGTTATATGGAGGGTTCCGCCGAGCACAAACAGGGCCATGGGCGTTGCCAGCGATCCAAACGCCGAAACCGGGTTCCACAGACAGTCCGGAAGCTGCAGGTGAACCCCTTTTGCCGCAAACCCGAGAATCGTGCCGAAAATCAGAGGATTTGTCAGGACATTTTTCAGCAGTTCCCCTTTTCCCGACGCTCCGTGTCCGTAATGCTCCAGGATGATGACCGCCATGACATTGTAGAGCGGAACGATCACCGCCACGGGAACGGTCGCCAGCTGTGTTCCCGCCTCTCCAAATACATTGCCTGCCAGCGGAATGGCGAACAGGACGATATTGCTCCGGTAGATTCCCTGGATGATGACTCCCCTCTTTTCATTCTCCGGAACAAGGCGCGGCACTGTCAGAACCAGGACCAGAATGAGAAAAAGAACGCTGACCGCCGAATAAACCAGAAGCCGCAGGCCTTCGTGCATGGCAAAGTCGGAGGAATAGATGTTGCTGAACATCATAAACGGAAAAAACACCCTGAAAATCAGATAATTCAGCTTTTTCATCAGGGTTTCATCCGCCGTTCCGCTTCTGCGTGTCAGATAGCCGGCTGTAATATAGAAGACAAACGGCACAACCGCATTTACGGATATGATCAGGTTTCCGGGCATTTTTTTACTCCTTGTCTCTGCCAGATACGGCTGCGTCCTTCTTCCTGTGCCAGATGTTGCGGATTCCCATTTCTTTTCTGTCATGCCGGAATGTGCGGATGCGCCTTACAGCTGCCTGTCCGACCGGGCCAAGCTGGCGGATATGTCCGCTGATTCTCTTCTGACGGGCACTGACGGAATCCCGGATCCGGGTCGTCTTCTGCACGGTGGTTCCGACCACTTTTTCCATCCGGTCATTGAACCTGGTCTCGGCACTTTCCACCAGCCTGTCAAAATGGCGCAGGACAGTCACGGTCAGCGTCAGGTCCGCGGCGAAAATGCCAAACAGCGGAAAAGCCAGATATTCCAGCGCAAGGGGTGAAAAACGTCCGGCCATCTGCTCCGTAAAAGGAGCGATCCACCGCACAATCAGAATGCCGGCAGCTCCGAAGCCCAGAGTGGTGAAGAGACTGATCCGTCCGTGAAGATTAAAGGGCAGGTCGCTGTAGTCCCACCACAGGGCATGAAACAGTTTTTCCAGAACCAGGGATGTGAGATATTCCAGTATGGCACTCCCGGCCGCAGAGATCAGAAACACCTGCCACAGCCGCAGGGTGCCGCCGGCGGGGATCAGCTTTGTGATCAGGGAAATGGCAACCGCTCCCGTCCCGTAAATCGGACAGGCCGGACCAAACAAAAAGCCCCTGTTTTCCCACTGACCGGCTTTAACCGTGCAAAACAGCGACTCGTACACCCATCCAAGCATACTGTATACCAGAAAAAGACAGATATATCTTCCTGGAAGCATAGGCCTGCACCTCCTCTTATCTCCTCAGCAGGGTCTCATACAGTGATACCCATTTGTCAGAAAGGCATACGATCCAGGCCTCCCGGCTTCTGGGAACCCTGGTAATGTTGAGGGGCCACATATGGCTGCGGATCACATGCTGCACTTCTTTTCCGGCATGAAACTGCTGTTCCGCATTCTGTCTGGCTCTCTCTGCGTGAATAAACCCATGCCAGTCATGACTCCCCCCATCCTTCTCATGCCAGTCATACAGGTAAAAATCATGCAGGACGGCACCGCGGATCAGAATATCCGGATCCGCGTGCAGATGCAGCTTTCTGTTCATCCCGCAGCTTACTTCCGCCACCTTTTTGCAATGGTCATAGGTGGAGATTTTTCCGTGCTGCGTGTAGTTTTTCATTTCTCTGACCCGCTCGTCAGCCAGGAGGGTCCGGAGCAGCTCATCTTCTCTTTCTTTTGACGAATCCGTCGTTTTTTCTTCTGCCATATGTCTTTTTCGTTTATTATTCCGGTTAGTTGTGGTTACAGCCGTCAGACCTGCGGGGAAAACCTCCTGGGGTAAACCTGGCATTTCCCCCGCCTGAAGAGGAGGGGGCCATCGCCTTCTGCGTATCTTCCGCATTATCCAAACAGTACGCTCAGAAGAAGCGTCACTGTAAAGAAAGACACCAGCGTCGTCATCATGATGCCCCGGGCCAGTATCTCCGTCGGGTAGCCCTCTTTTTCCGCCAGGATCAGCGAAAGGTTGCCGGCAGGCATCGCCACCATCAGACAGAATGCCATTGTCAGATAGGGATCCGCACCGCCCGCCCGCAGCGCGATCGTGATCACTGCCGGAATCACCAGCATTCTGCCCGGCAGATACAGCCACATGCTGCGGTCCAGCAGAGATTCCTTCAGGGAAAGCTTCGCCACCGAAGAGCCGAGGAGCATCATCGCCAGAAACGTGGTGGAGTTGCCCAGATAATCGGCGATATTGGCCGGTATCAGCGGGAGGGTAATGCCGAACCACCGGATCGCCACCGCAGCTGCCGCTCCCAGAAATCCGGGGCTGAGCAGTTTTTTCAGACTGACCTGTTCCCTTCCCCCCAGGACAATGACACCATGGGTATAGATATAGATACTGAACATGGCATTGACAATGATCACATAGATCATGGCCTTTTCCGGCAGAATCACCTGTGCGAGCGGGATTCCCATAAAGCCCGTATTGGTGTAGACCGTCATCATGTTGTAGAATTTCCGGTCCTCTGCAGGTATGCGCAGCACCACCGGCAGGGCAAAACCCAGAACACAGAGGACCGCGTACAGCCCGGCTGCCAGCAAGAGTCCGTTCAGCAGCTCCCCGCGGGACGTAAAAGCATCCTGGTTTCCGGCTGCGGAAATCATCAGCGCCGGATTTGTGATATTTGCAATGATAAAAGACAGCTGTTTTGTAAACCGCCCGTCGATCCTGCTGCTCTTTCTCAGGTAAAAGCCGATCATCATCATGACGGCAATCACAGCCATCTGCTGCAAAAGAATGATGGTGCTCATTTATTATCACCTTTCACGGTCAACGGCAGCCGGTTATTTCCTGCAAAAGCCCCTGCAGACTGACTCTGCAGGGGCACCTCCGGCCGCCGCGTGCTCCACGGGAAAATTCTATAAGGTTGGACCTGGACACCGGCGATACGGCAGCGCTGACTGCCGCACTCCTCCCGGAACCGGGGGATCAGTTCCATTATATACCCTGCGCAGGGGAGAGTCAAAAACACAAGAATGCCAGAACGAAAAGTCTTTACATGTCTTTCGGCAGGTTTTTTCTCTTCCTTGCCGTGTCAAGCAGGTGCTCCGACTCGGTCAGCGCCTTTGCCAGATAAGCGTCCACCCATTCTTTTCCGGCCTTCTCCTTCTGCTTGCTGGCATTCCAGCTGGCGAGGGCTTCCTCCGGTGTGTCTGCCCGGCCATCGCCGAATACATGTGGATGTCTCCGGATCATTTTGTCGCTGATTCCCTGAATTACATCTTCTATCGTAAACAGGCCTTCCTCCTCCGCGATACGGGCGTGCATGACAACCTGCAGCAGCAGGTCGCCCAGCTCTTCCTTCAGATTGTCCGGGTCACCTGTCTCACTTAGGATATTGATGCCGCAGATCACCTCCGCAGCCTCTTCGATGCAGGGCGCCTTCAGGCTCTCATGTGTCTGCGCCCGGTCCCACCGGCAGCCGTCCGGGGCACGCAGGCGGGCAACGACGCTGCACAGATTGTCAAATATTTCCATGTGTGCACCTCTCTGTGAACCATCGGGGCGATTCTGTATTGTATGATCGAGACGCCAAAAGCAGGTTACGGATTGCGCCGCATCTTGTGCTCCCACAATCCTGCCCGCTCTTGCTCCTCAGTCCCTGCCGAACTCCCCCGGCCGGATCCGGAGGTTCTTCTTTCCCTTCGACCAGAACATACAGTGAACGCCCGCTCCCTTTTCCTGAATCAGCCGGATAAACTCATCACAGTCCGCTGTGTGCAGGAATTCACGCACTTCCTTTTTCACGGCATCCGGACGTACCTGTGTCTCCTCCATCGTCAGTGAACAAATCCAGTCTTCCCGGCAATAAACATTCACCACATACAGGCGGTCCGCCAGCAGATCCCGGAGGTTCCGCAGCGCCAGGCCGTACTCATCCTCATCCGCCTCATAAAAGGCCTGCCAGTCGCCGAAAGAGAGGGTGATATCCTCCCCCAGGTCAATGTACAGGGCTTCGCCTCCTGCAGGATTCTCCGCTTCCACGCAGACGCTCTCTCCCTCCAGATAATCATAGTCTTCTTCGCCGGCCGTATGGATCGTTGTCTGCAGGCTGCGGAGCTCCTGCAGGATTTCCGGCAGCTTTTCCGGCGGATTCATTTTGTTTGTTTCATTTTTGCTCATGGTACATCCTTTTCAGAAACGAAGACGAAGGAGACAGAGGTCAGACCTGTGTCTCCTCAGACCGGTTCACTCACATGACGGATGGTATAATTCGAGGAGACACAGGTCTGACCCCTGTCTCCCTCACTCTGGCTTCACGATTATGAGTGAGAAATACCCTGCATCATCCGGAATTTCTTCCACGTTGTAATATACTTTCTCGGTTTCCATGCTGCAGTTTTCTACAGCCATCGCCGTTTTCCCGCTGTCCCGTATCATCTTCTTCACTTCTGCCATGTGACTGGCGGATTTCATCAGGACATAATTGCCCGGCAGATCCAGTCTGTCTCCCAGACTCTGTGTCGCCGGTACCACATGCAGAGGCTCATTCCAGAGGGTCAGAGACGTATTCAGGCGGGCAGCGGCCGCACAAAAGGACGGTATGCCGTTCACCAGAGCCGTCTGATAACCGTCTGCCTCCGCGATCTCCTGCACATAGGAAAACGTACAGTAGATCGTGGAATCGCCAAGTGTCAGAAAAACAACATTTTTTCCTTTGTCCAGATAACTCTCCAGAAGTCTGGCTCCTGCCAGATGCTGGCGATGCTGCTCTTCTTTGTCCATAACCATGGGGAAATGCACGGGCACCAGCTCTTTTTCCGCCAGTTCCGGAACGGCCTGTACGGCAATTTTGTATGCCACCGTCTCCCGGGGTTCCTTTCCGGGAAGTGCGATCACATCATTCTCCCGGATCAGCCGGCATGCTTTGAGAGTCATCAGTTCCGGATCTCCGGGTCCCACACCTACGCCATATAATACTGCACTCATGTTTTCTGTCCCTCCATTTTTTTGCTCTGCCTGTCAGGCCGCACATGCAAGTCCGTCTCTTTCTGGGTATTGTACTATGCCGCCTATAAAACTTCTACCTGTTTTTTTCTGCCAGAGGCCCTGTCTCTTCTTCCCACTGTCCCAGCATTTTTTTCATCCAGGCATACACATCCATGGCATACGCCTCCTCCAGATGCTCTTTCGAAAAAACTTCTTCCATGCTTCCCCGGGCCAGGACCTTTCCTTTGTTCAGAAGCACTGCCTTCGTCCCGTATGCCTTTGCCAGGCTCAGGTCGTGCACGACCGATATGACAGCACGGCCCTCCTCCCGCAGCCAGGACGCAATCAGCTCAAAAACCTGTTTCTGATAAATCAGATCCAGATGATTGGTGGGCTCGTCCAGTATCAGCAGCCGGGGATCCTGCGCAAAAAGCTGGGCCAGAAACATCCGCTGCAGCTCTCCGCCTGACAGCTTCAGAACAGAGTGATCCGCCAGATGGGTCATTCCTGTCATTTCCAGTGCGCGTTCCACACGATCGGTTCCCTCGTCATCCCGTGTCCGGAAAATTCCCGAGGTATAGGCATACCGTCCCAGTCTCACAACCTCCCCCACTGTAAAGGAATAACTGAGAAAATGATTCTGATCCAGCATCCCGATATTCCTTGCCATTTCATCCGCACGGTACTTCCGGATGTCTTTGCCCCTGTAAAGAATCTCTCCGGTATAGGGCGCTCCCTGTGTAATGGCGTTGACAATCGTAGACTTTCCCGCGCCGTTCGGGCCGACCAGCATCAGCCACTCTCCCTCTCCCAGGGACAGGCTTGCATCATCTACAATAACAGCCGTTCCATACTGTACGCACAGATTCCGGATTTCCAGCAGATTCTCCACGGTCATCCTCCCCGTCTTGTCTGGTAAAAAATATAAATAAACAGCAGTGCCCCGACAAAAGAAGTCACTACGCCGATCGGCAGCTCCAGCGGCCGCAGCAGAACGCGGGCGGCAAGATCCGCCAGCATGAGAAATACCGCGCCGCCAAACAGAGTTGACGGCAGGAGGCGCCTGTGATTCGGTCCGGTGATCATTCGGATGATATGCGGGGTAACCAGGCCTACAAACCCGATCGTTCCGCCCACAGAAACGCAGACACCGATCAGTGCCGAAACCATGATCAGAATCACCAGGCGCACCCGCCGGACATTCACACCGATGTGCCGTGCATTGTCCTCCCCGATGGCAAAGGCATTCAGCTCTCTGGCATACCGGAGAATCGAGGCGCCGCATATCACGAGAGCCGCCAGAAGCACACAGGCATTGCGGTAGCTGCTGCCCGCCAGGGATCCCATGGTCCAGAACGTGATATTGCGCACTTTGTCATGCGCGAAAGTCACGATCAGTGACAGGATGCTGTTGACAAACATGGAATAGATAATGCCGATCAGAATGATCGTATTCGTGGAAAGAGATCTGTCCAGCCGGTACGCCAGCGACAGGATAATAAGCATGGAAGCAAAAGCCGCTGCCATGGCCAGAATCATCGTACCGGCAAAGGGAATACCGGGAAAGGTTATATCGAATGCTATTGCAATTACGGCGCCCAGTGACGCGCCGGACGAAACCCCCAGCGTCGATCCGTCAGCCAGCGGATTCTTCAGAAGACCCTGCATGGCCGCGCCGCACACAGAGAGCGCAGCCCCTGTCAGAGCCACACAAAACACCCGGGGGAGCCGGACTGAGAGAATAATTGACCGGTATTGACCCGCAGCCTGGGCCTGCTGCCCTGTAAGCGCCCCACCTATGATCCGCAGGGTCTGCCGCACCGGCACATTGACGCTGCCGATGCAGACGCAGAGCAGCATCGTCAGGGCCGAAATCCCTGTAAACAACAGCCAGACCACGGGGGAAAAGGTTTCCCTGTCCCCCCGGTTCCTGAAAAAGGAAAAAGATGTCATGCAGCGTCCTCTTCCTCTGTTTTATCTGCCTCCCCGTACACAAAATCAGCCAGGGCCTTCGCACCGTCCGCCAGCCTCGGAGCCGGACGCGACAGCTCATTATTCTGAAGGTTCAGGATTGCACCGTTCTTGACGGCTGTAATATTCTCCCAGCCGTCTCTGCCCTCAATCTCTTCTTTCGGTGTCGGTCCCTCTCCGAAATACATTGTGATTGTCACAATATAATCCGGATTCCGTTCGATGACCTGCTCCTCGGAAACCTCAGCCCAGCCTTCTACATCATCAAACACATTTTTCAGGCCGAGCATCCCGGCAATTTCGTTCATAAAAGTTCCGGACCCGGCTGCCCAGAGACCATACTCAAGAGGAGAAACTTCAAAATAAACCGTCGGCTGCTCCTCCCAGTCTGTTTCCGCCGCCTGCTCCTTTACGGATTCAAACGTTTCCTCCATCTTCTGTACCACAGCCGCCGCTTCATCCTGATGCCCGGTCAGCTCTCCGATAATTCCGACAGACTCATAGACACCCTCTACATCCTGCGCGTCAGAGACAACAACCTTTATGCCGGCATCCTCCAGCTGGCGGATCTGTTCCTCTGACTGTGCCATCGTACTCATAAGCAGCACCTGCGGCTCCAGTGCGATAATCTGTTCAATATTGGTCTCTGCACCGGACTCCACGGACGGAAGAGACAGCACCTCTTCCGGATAGTCGCAGTAAGCCCCCCGGCCGACCAGGAGATCTCCCGCCCCGACCGCATAGAGGACCTCACAGTCGGCCGCTGACAGCGCCACAATCCGTGTAGCCGGCTCTTCCAGTGTAACCTCCCGGCCCATCATATCCGTCACCGTCACGGCCGCCTCGCTTTCCCCGCCTGTTTTCTCTGCATCTGCTTCCGCAGAAACGCTGACGGCGGCAGAACATACCAGTGCCGCTGATAAAAAGACAGCCGTCCACTTTTTCATCTTCATACGGATACCTCCTGCTTCCTGAAATACCTGCGTTTTCGTCTGCCGGCATCATCCCCGCTTCAGACCGACAAACTTTAGTTTGATTTCAGTATATGGAATGTGCCAGTCCTTGTCAAATGCGATTCTCACAGCATTCCGGCGAATACGGAAGCAGCCGCGACCGTCAGCAGCCCGGATACGACGATTGCCAGGCTGCTCATAGCGCCTTCCACCTCGCCCATCTCCATAGCCCTGGCCGTACCGATCGCATGAGAGCAGGTGCCAATAGCCAGCCCCCTTGCCACCGGATCCGTGACGTGAAAGCAGCGGCACAGAAAAGCTGCCGTCATATTTCCCAGAATTCCTGTCACGATGATGACAGCAACCGTTATCGTAACATAGCCCCCGAGTTCTTCGCTCACACCCATCCCGATCGCAGTAGTGATGGATTTAGGCAAAAGGGTCACATATTCCTCATGAGACAGATGAAACAGCCTGGCCAGGAGCAGGATGGATCCCATGCTGGCAAGGACCCCGGAAAGGACGCCTCCCAGAACAGCCCGGAAATTCTTTTTCAGCACTTCCAGCTGTGCATAAAGCGGAATTGCCAGGCTGACTGTCGCGGGAGTGAGAAACCAGCTCAGGTACTTTGCACTGCTGAAGTACATGTCATAATTGATGTGAAAAACCGTCAGCACCAGCATGACCAGCAGAATGGAAATCAGAAGAGGATTGCAGATGCCCAGCCGGGTCTTTTTCTTCAGAGCAATTCCGGCCCCATACCCCAGCAGGCTGATGATGACCCCGACGGAGGCTGAATTGATAAATACGGTTTCCATCTGTTATGCATCTCCTTTCGTCCTGCTGTCCTTTCGGGAAATCAGCGCTTCCGTGACCTTTCCCGTAACGGCAAAAACGATGACCGTTGTGACCACTGTAATGACACAGACGGGAATAAGCATCGGCTGCAGCGCATCCCGGGACTCCAGGAGACCGACAGCGGCAGGTATGAACATGACAGGCATGATCTCGATAAGAAATTCCCCCGTCTCACGGACTTCACTGAGAGGTATAACGTGCGCCGTCAGCAAAATCAGCATCAGCACCAGTCCGTAAATGCTTCCGGGGACAGGCAGGGGAATAAACGCGTGCAGGATTTCACCGGCACAGGTTACCGCCAGAATAATGCTGAACTGTCTCAGATATTTCACAATATGCCTCCCATCATTACAGCTGTGCTACTTTCCGCAGGATTTCGTACTGCCTGTAAATAATAGAGAAAGAGTCTCCTTCAGGCAAAAACGGAGAGGAATCTGCCGATTCTCTCTCCGTAAACAGAATATACAAAAGAAAAGAATATCTATGAGCCTTCATGCCTCGAAGGGCAGTTCTCACAGATATTTTCTGAGCTCCTCTGCCTTATCCAGCTTCTCCCACGGAAACTCTGCATCTGTGCG
>CADBNA010000339.1 GCA_902795835.1 uncultured Lachnospiraceae bacterium
GGCGTCTGGGGCATTAGATGCCGGGAGCACCTGCGGAAGCATCACGATGGCCTTTATACCGGGCTGCTTCTCAGCGGGAAACTGAACACCCATCTGGAAGAAATCGACCGTTCAGCCAATGAGATGTTCGATCTGCTGATCAAGCAGTATGCGGAGCGCGAGGGCGTGACGGAGGAATTGAAGGCTCAGGATCAGATGGAGTGGGTCAGGAGAATGAACGGCATCCGGGAGAGGGTGGAAGAAACCATAGTAAGAAGAGGAAAGGTCATCGGCGCTGAGAAATCATGCCGGTGACCGTCCTTTCTCTGAAATTTGCCAGAGACAACTATTGACAAGATTTCGCTCTGTTTACGTCTCAGAAGACGTGGACAGCAGTTTGAAGCCATGAATAAATCACGAGGGCGTCTTATACAATGTGGCACGCTGCAAGATGTTCGGAATCTGTATTGACAGGGTGAAGCTCCGGAAGAGATGTTTGGCAAAGCGGGCCGACTTTCGGGCAGCGCCCCTTGAAGGGACAGCCAATCCCGATGGATTCTTCTGATGCAGGGCCGTCCGGAAGAACCGTGATGGGTTTCTTTCGTCCCTCCGCCACTGAAAAAACGCTCGACATCAAAAACTTTGAATACGGGTGCACACAGCAGTTTTTGATATCGTCTGAGGGCAACTCCTCAACAATATATCCCCGATACATGACGATCAGCCGACTGCTGATGCTGCTCACCAAAGACAGATCATGCGTGATAAAGAGATAAGCGGCGCTCTGCGTCTTCTGCAGTCGGATCAGGAGGTCCAGGATTTCCTGCTGGATGGATACGTCCAGGGCGCTGGTGGCCTCGTCCAGAATGATCAGCCGCGGCCGTGCCGCCAACGCTCTTGCGATGATGACACGCTGCAGCTCACCTCCGGATACCTCATAGGCGTATTTGTCCTTAAAAGATGATGGCAGTCCCACAATGGTAAGCAGACGATCGACCTCAGAATCCATCTTCTCCTTTTCGACGATCCGGAAGTTCACAAGCGGCACTTTCAGGAACTGTCCAATCGTCATTCGGGTGCTGATGGCTTCCGCCGGATGCTGAAAGACCATCTGGATGTTCCGGCGGTGCTGCCGCAGCGCCTTTTCGGAAAGGGATGTAATATCCGCTCCGTCAAACAGGATCGAGCCCGCTGTGGGTTTTTCGATGAGGGTGACCAGCTTGGCCAGCGTGCTCTTGCCACAGCCGCTTTCACCCACAATGGCGACGCTTTCCCCCTCGTTCAGCTGCAGATTGATATCTGCGAGGGCGATCAGCGGCGCCTTGCCCCGCGCCTGAAACTCTTTGCGGATGTGATGAAGCTCCAAAAGTGGTTGTTCCACTGGAAAACCCTCCGGATATTACACTAAAGTCAAATCGATCAGAACACCGGCACAGCGGACAAGAGACGTTGGGTGTATGCGTGCTGCGGGTGTAGAATCACCTGGTCTCTCGTACCAGCTTCCACCAGAACGCCGGACTGCATGACCACGATGCGGTCGGCGATATAAGAGGCGACTCCCATGTTATGGGTAACAAACATGACCGATGTTCCGTATTTGTCCGTCAGCGAGCGGATCTCGGCAACCACCTGGGCCTGAACGGTCACATCCAGGGCGCTGGTTGGTTCGTCCGCCAGGATCAGCTTCGGGTGCAGCAGCATGCTCATGACGATGG
Source organism: uncultured Lachnospiraceae bacterium (assembly GCA_902795835.1). Next base: position 1,695 of record CADBNA010000339.1, read on the forward strand.
CGACCCGCTGCAGCATGCCGCCGGACAGCTGAAAGGGATATGAGGAAAGCACCCGCTCCGGGTCGTTCAGACGAACATTCTTCATCATATCCTTTGCCTGGCCTCGCGCATCCATTTGAGAAATGCGGCTATGGGCAGACACATATTCCCAGATCTGCGGCCAGATCCGGCGATTGGGGTTTAAAGAGCTCTGCGTATCCTGAAAGATCATGGATATCTGCTTTCCGCGGACCTCTGCCCACTGTTTTTCTGTCAGGGATGTCAGATCGCGTCCCATAAAATGAATATGTCCGGTGACCTGAACATCCCGTTCAGAAAATGCCCCGATGCAGACGCCAAGCAGAGTGGATTTACCGCTGCCGCTCCCTCCGACGATGGCAAGGATTTCGCCCTCATGAACGGCGGCGCTCACATTGCTGATTGCCCAGCTATTCGGTTGGTAGGAAACACTTACATCCGTAAGCTGTAGAAGCGGCTCCATAGGACCTCCAGCGGTTTCCACTATGACTTTTCAGTGACGACGAAAAACGTCAATTGATGTCGATGTCCTTATCGACGAGGTAGATGTTCAAGGGATAATGCTTCAAGCCGGAGATGTTGCTGCTTGTCACGATGTTGTAATCCGGATAGCCGATAAACAGGAATGCGCAGTCATCCAAAATCATCTGGGATGCTTCCACGCCGATCTGGGTGCGCCTCGCAAGATCAAATTCGGTGTCAAGGGTTCCGATCAGAGCGTCCAGTTCGGGATTGCTGTAGTTGCCGTAGGAATAGCTGCAGTCGGTGGTGAAATAAAGCTGCAGAAAGTTCTGAGGATCGTTGGTGGAGCCGGCGTTGACGCCCTTGAAAACGATGTCATAGTTTGCTCTGAGGTCGTCATAGGTCAGCTCCGTCGAAACCGTCAGCTCGGAATTGATCCCGATGTTTTTCAGCTGCGCCTGCATGGCCTCGGCAACGCTCTTGTGGATCGACTGGTTGGTCTTGTCGATCACCGCGATCTGAATGGAGATCGGCGCTCCGCCCTTCTCGCGGATGCCGTCGCCGTTGGTGTCGATATATCCGGCCTCATCCAGCAGAGCGGCGGCCTTTTCTGGATCAAACGTGTAGCCATTGAGTTCGTCATAGCCGAATTTCAGAACAGGGCTGAACGGGCCGACACCGGTGGCACCGCCGACATAAGTGGAGGCGTACAGATCAAGATCTACGGCGCTGGTAATGGCCTTACGCACGGTCATGTCGCTCAGGAACTGGCTGGCCACATTGAGGCAGCAATAGATGGTTCTGGTGCCGGGCCTGGTGGAGACCACATAATCCGAGTTGCCGTCAAACAGATACAGATCGGTGCCGGAGACCTCCTGCCCGATGTTGATTTCGCCGGCCTGCAGCGCCATGGTGATGGCATTGGAATCCGCCAGATTGAGGAAGGTGATCTTGTCCACATTGGGCTCACCGCCCCAATAATTCTCGTTCTTTACGACCACGATCTCTGTGGAGGGGATCATGGATTCCACCATAAACGGGCCGGTGCAAATGGGCTGGTTCGCGAAGTTGGAGGTGTCGACAGAGGTATCCACGATGGTAAAGACCGGCTCTGCCATGTAGCCCAGAAAGGCGCCGTAGGGCTCGGTGGTCTCAATGGTGAGATCCAGTCCGTCGGCGTGCATGGAAGCGATTTTGGCAATAGACTTGGCTCTTGTGTTCAGCTCCATTGCTCTCTCAATGGAGTTCTTGACGGCTTCGGCGTCCACGGGGTTGCCGTTGTGGAAGGTCACCCCTTCACGGATATGGAAGATCCAGGTCGTATCGTCGATGTTCTCCACAGACTCTGCAACCAGAGGAACTGTGTCCATGTTCTCATCAAAGCGCATCAGCGCTTCGCCGACGCCGATGCGGCTCACACCCCAGCCGTAGTAGTTGGTTGTCGGTTCCAGGTCTCCGGGGAAAGAATAGAGTGAAGAGCGGATCTCCTTCGGCTCGGCGGGCGTCGGTTCAGGCGTCGGTTCAGGCGTCGGGGCGGTCGTCGCCGCCGGAGTTGCCGTCGCCGGGGCGTTTGTCGCTGCCGGGGCGTTTGTCGCTGCCGGTGCAGCGGTGGTCTCCGGTGCGGAGGTGCTGCCGCAGGCAGCCAGTGCGAGCATGGCGGCGAGCGCCATCAGCGTTGCCAGAATTCGTTTGCAGGTTTTGTTCATGTTTTCCTTCCTTTCTGTTACTGTGGAGTTGAACTTATCTTAAGTCGGCGCTTCTTCTTCGCAGCCCCGGGGCTCAGAATGCTCCGCAGAGAATCCCCGAGAATGTTGAAAAGAATCACCGTAATCAAGATCGCGACACCTGGATAGATCAGAAGCCATGGCGCCTTCTGGGAATACGCCCTTCCCTCGCTCAGCATATTGCCCCATTCCGGTATCGGCGGCTTAGAGGAAAGGCCCAAAAAGGAGAAACCGGCGATCGCCAGAATCAGTCTTCCCACATCCAGTGCGGCCATGATAATCAACTCGGGAAGCAGTTCCGGGAAGATATAGCGAAACAGGATGCGCGCCCTGGATTCGCCCCCCAGACGGGCTTCTTCAATAAATGCTTTCTGGCGGAGGGCAGTTACATGATTGCGGGCCAGTCTGGCATAGCGTGTCCACCACATCAGCGAGATGGCCAGAATCACGCTGCCGATGCCGGGCTTCAGAATTGCCAGGAGCGCGATGGCAAATATCTGGGTCGGGATTGCCAGAAGGATGTCCGTAAGGCGCATGATGAGAATGTCAGCCATACCGCCGAAAAAGCCGGCGGTCATTCCAAGGACCGTGCCAATGCAGATGATCAGAAAGACGATCAGGAACGTCACCAGCAGGGAGTTCTTTGCTCCGGACAGGATCCGGGAGAAAATACAGCGTCCGATGTGGTCGGTGCCGCAAGGGTATTCTCTGTTCGGCGGTCCCATGATGTAGGAGAAATCCTCCTTCAGCGGATCGTGTGGGACGTAGAGATCGGCGGTCGCGGCGACGACCAGCAGGATGACCACTCCGGCAAGACTGATGAGAAGGGCTTTGTTTTTCAGCGCTTTTTGCCAGAAGCTCTTCAAGCCAACGCCCCCTCTCGCAGTCTTGGATTCTGAAAGAATACAATAATGTCTACCAGCAGGTTGATCGTGGTGTAGATCAGGCAGACCTGCAGCACATATGCCTGAATGATGGGATAATCCTGATACGAAATGGCTTCAAGAGCGAAGCGGCCGATTCCGTTCCAGCTGAAGATCTGTTCCACAATCGCCGTGCCGGAGAGCAGCGCGCCGGCCGATATGCCCAGAAGCGTAATGACAGAAGTCATTGAATTGGGGAGGACGTTGCGGAGGATGATTGTTTTTCTGGAAATCCCCCGAATCCGCAGGGCGTTCACATACGGCTTGTCAAGCTCCAGCAAAATAGCGGCACGGATTCGCTGGGTGTACATACCGATCAGCTGCACCACAATGGTGGTCACCGGCATGATCATCCCGAGGACGGTAAGCTTTCCGACGATGGGCAGAAGCCTCCATTTTACGGAAAGCAGATACATAAGCAATAAGCCAAGCCAGAAGTTGGGCATGGAAATTCCGAAAAAGGAGAGTGCCCGAATGACATAGTCCGGCAGCCGGTCATTATAAATGGCGGAGAAAACGCCCAGGGGGAAGGCGATCAGCAAAAGAACGGCAAACGAGACGGATGCGAGAATGAGCGTGTTTTTCATTTTTCCGGCAATCTCCTGACTGACAGGATGCCCGTTGGTGTAGGAAACCCCCAGATCGCCATGCAGGGCTTTGACAAGCCAACGTCCATACTGAACATGAAACGGGTCGTTCAGCCCCATCTCTTCCCGCATCTGTTCAATGACGTCCACGCCGACGTCTCCCCCGTTGAGCGTGATCATTTTATAAGCAGGATCGCCGGGTGCGAAGTATGTCAGGGCAAAGGTGAGGATGGAGACGCTGAACAGCACAAGAAGATACTCCAGCAGTTTGCGCCCGATGCTTTTCAAGAAAAACTGCATAGCAAACCTCCGTGAGTTTATTACCGCATTGCGGCAGATGCCGTGCAGCAGCGCCTGTTCCATCACAGGTTGGAAACCATATAAAAAAGCTGCGGTATAGACATAGCTATACCACAGCCGTATTTCCGTGGAATCGCCCTCCATAATCTTGCGGAGCGCGACATGACAAAGCACCTTGCAGCAGGTCTTCTGACTCTCGGCCTCCATCCCCTGCGGGATGCACGCTGCCTGTTGCCTTCTCAGATTTCTCCAATGACTGGCTTGCGCCAAAGGCAGCTTGGGGCCGTATACAGCGGCGGTACCGTCCGTGGTTCTCACACGGTTCCCTATTCTTCCGAGCGCGGCGCTTACGTCGCGGCGGACACTGCAGGTGTTATGAAATTGTAGTGATCGGTTCTGCTTTGGACGAGAACCCGTCAAGCCCATAAAATACGAGGTGTTTTATTGTCGCCAGTTTATCATAAGCCATTTTGACCTACAATCCCGTCTTTTGAAACAGAGCGTTCGGGAAAAGCGATTGTCCGGACAGCGTCCTCCGGGAGGGTTGCGTTCCGGCATGTTTTAGTGATAGAATTATTCCATAAGAGGCGCTTGTTACGGAAAGAAGAAAGGATACATTCGATGAATACGGAATCGTTGAGGACTTTTATCACATTGACAGAAACGCTGAATTACAGAAAAGCGGCCCAGCAGTTGTTTTTAGCGCAGTCAACTGTCAGCGCGCGCATTCAGGATCTGGAAAATGAACTGGGTGAAAAGCTTTTTGTTTACAGCGGAAGATCGCTGCAGCTGACAGAAGCCGGAACAGCGCTTCAGGACTATGCGCAAAAAATGATAAAGCTTGAAGCGGATATTCATAAAAACATCTGCGAAAAAAGGAAAAATGATCAAACGCTTCGCCTTGGAATCAGCATTAGCATTCTAGATTGGAAGATACGGGATTTGATTCCAGCCTATATGGAAAAGAATCCGGATGTTGCGGTTGAAATCCATTGCCGAAATTCAGGTTTGATGATGAACGACTTGCAGAATGATAATCTGGATCTCTGCATATCTTTTCTGGCAAATCGGGAAAAAGCTTATCATACACAGCTTCTAGCAAGTGAAACGCTTTTATTAGTTACCGGCAGGAAACCATTGTTTCCTGAGAAAGGCATGTCACGGGATGCGTTGTTGCGGCAGCCGCTCTTTATGACGGATTACTTTAATGTGACTCAGGAGCTGGAATCCTGGTATGACGCCATGTTTCCCAAAAACTATGCCTTTAAGCTTAGAACGCCCTCAATATATGAGATGCTGTTCTATCTGAAGAAAATAGACGGATTTGCTTTTCTGCCAGAGGGCTTCGTAAAGAATGATTTGGAAACCCAAAGTCTGTATTCTGTTCCGATGCTTTTCTCAGCGCCGCCAAAGATCAATATGTATGTCGTGGTCAAACAGAGCAAGAAAAAGCTGCATAATGTTTCTTCCTTTCTGGACGCGTTGTCATCGGTTCAACAGGAAGAATCATGATGATCGCAATGATGCCGGCGATTCCTGAATGATCCTTTCCCTGTTTTAATATTTATGAGCATAAATACCATGATAGAACGCAAAAACAGCTGATCAGGAATGCGTCGGACGGGAAAAAGTATTTGTATGATATCGTGAATATAAAAGAAAACACCCCCGTCACGATTAGCCTCAC
>CADBNA010000340.1 GCA_902795835.1 uncultured Lachnospiraceae bacterium
GACACAAACAATGCCAGCGCCGTCAGTGCGGCAGAACCGATGGCAAAGCCCTTGCCGATGGCCGCTGTGGTATTTCCCACCGCATCGAGTTTGTCGGTAATCTCACGCACGCTCTCATCCAGCTCGGACATCTCTGCGATGCCGCCCGCATTATCCGCGATCGGGCCGTATGCATCTACGGCGATGGTGCTGCCCGTCGTCGCCAGCATGCCTACAGCCGCCAGAGCGATGCCGTACAGGCCGCATACCATATAGGATACGACAATGCCCACGCAGATGCACAGAATCGGAACCACCGTAGACTTCATTCCTACCGCAAGGCCGGAGATGATGGTCGTAGCCGCGCCGGTCTGCGACTGTTCAGCGATTTTCTTTACAGAAGAGTACTTCTCGGAAGTGAACACCTCTGTCATCTGGCCGATCGCAAAGCCGACAAGCAGACCGAAGATTACGGCAATGGCCGGCTTGACGCTGCCGAGCATCGTTGTGCTCAGGCAGACAGAAGCAATAATCACAATCACATATGCCACATAGCTGCCCATATTCAGGGCCTTCTGGGGATCACCGCCATCCTTTCCTCTCACGAAGAAGGTGCCGATGATGGAGGCCACAATGCCGATGGCCGCCAGGAACAGCGGAAACAGAGCGCCATTAGCCGCAAAGCCGGATGCCAGTCCCAGAGACACGGCTGAGATCAGCGCGCCGACATAGGACTCAAAAAGGTCAGCGCCCATGCCTGCCACATCACCGACATTGTCGCCGACATTATCAGCGATAACCGCCGGATTGCGGGGGTCGTCTTCCGGTATGTTGTTCTCAACCTTGCCGACCAGATCCGCGCCGACATCGGCAGCCTTCGTGTAGATACCGCCGCCGACACGGGCGAACAGGGCCACAGAAGAAGCGCCCAGGCTGTATCCGAAGAGGATGTCCGGATTGCCGGTCAGGAAATAGATCACGCTTGCGCCGAACACGCCGAGACCTACAACGCAGAATCCCATGACGGCGCCGCCGTGATACGCAATCCACAGGGCTTTGGCCATGCCGGAAGTCCGGGCGCCGTTAGCCGTGCGCACATTTGCCAGCGTGGCCACCTGCATGCCAAAGAAGCCGGCAAGGATCGAGAACGCCGCACCGACCACGAAGCAGATTGCCTCGACCCAGTTATGCAGCGCAAAACCGATCACCAGAAACAGTACCACAACAAAAATCACAAGGACCCTGTACTCAGCCGCAAGAAATGCGGAGGCGCCTTCATGGATGGCGGAGGCGATCTCCTTCATCCTGTCCGTGCCGGTGTCCTCTTTCCGGACCTGATTTGCGAAAATCAGGGCGAATACCAGCCCCAGCACACCGGCCAGCGGGACCAGAAAAACTGCCGTATTTGTCATTTGCTACACCCTCCTGTACCACATGGTTTTTTACTTCCACCCAATACACTCTAAACCCATAGCAAAAGGATAGACAGTTTTACAGAGCGCGTCAAGGATTGTTATTTAATAGACAAATAAAGAGGCCATTTTGAGGCATATGTATTGCATTTTATACAAAAAGAGGGGCTGACTGTGTCAGTCCCCCGTGGTTATCGGGCCGGTTTTGTCTCCGGTGCTGCGTCCGGTTCTGTATCAGGGTTCAACCGCGTGGTTGATCGTATCCTGAATCAGCGCATAAGCGATGATGCTCAGGCCGAAAATGCCCAGGATGAGATACAGGATCTCCGAACTGCTGGTACCCTTGATCCGGTCACTTCTCTGCCCCATCCGGTACAGCCAGTAAATGCTGTAGATGCCGAATGTAATCAGGCTGAACAGGAACACAAGCCCGCCGGAAGTGGCATTCGGCTCGTTGGCAAGCTGGTTGATCTCATTGTTCATCTTGATCATCCAGTATATGCTGTAGATGCCGAATGTGATAATAGAGAAGATGATGGCAAGCGCAATGCTTCTCTTGGTAATCCCTGTCGTATTAAGCGGATAAGGGGTATAGGGAGCATTGCCGTAGGGACCCTGCTGCCCGTAAGGCGCTCCATATCCGGCCTGCCGGTATGCACCGTCATATCCATTCGGGCCGTAAGCCCCGCCGTAGCCGTTTGCGCCGCCGGGTTCGCCGTACCCGTTCGGCCCGTAAGCTCCGCCATAACCGTTTGCGCCGCCAGGTCCGCCATAGCCGTTTGCGCCGCCGGGTCCGCCGTATCCGTTCGGTCCGTACGGATCCTGGCCCATATACTGCTGCGGATACTGGCCGAAGCCTTCTGCCGTATTTCCGGGTGCGCCGGCATAGGGATTCGCCCCGCCGGAAGTTCCGTTTTCAGGGGCCTGCATCAGGGGCGCGCCGCAGTTTCTGCAGAACCGCTCTCCCTCACCGCAAAGCGCTCCGCATCTGGAACAATTGATCATGTCTTTCCTCCTGTCAAAAATGGCTGTTTCATTTATCTGCTATGGTACGCTAATTTTTTACAGAGTGCAAGCTTCTGATTTGAGAAATATGAACACCTGTTCACAAATTGTTCCGAAAGCGTTTACCACATCGGCACGAACTACTCATATTTACCTGATATCATACAGATAGTTACCAGTAACAGATGCTACCAGGCTGCAAATTTCTTTTTCATAACCGGTTTGACCGGATTCTCCTTCCTTTATGAGGTCGGTTCCCTGCAGGGCCGGCCTTTTATCGTGGCGTAAAAAAGGATCCGGAAGCCTCTTCAGGCCCGGATCCTTGTCTGTGTGGTTATCTGTGAGTCCCGGCCGGTCCCTTCTCTGTCAGAAGGTAACCGTCTCAGGGGCCTCTGTAAAGGAACAGAACGTGGCGGTAGCGTCCTTCAGATACAGGACCTGCGTATTGTCATCATCCGCGCTGTACATCGCCTTCAGATTGGGATACGCATCCAGCATGGACGTCTTTGCCTCAATCCGGTCATCATTCACCAGCGTCCCGCTCACACGGATCCATTTGCCTCCCGCAAAAGCGGAAATCTCAACCTTCGGATTCGCAGCGATCTGCTTCGATACATCCTTGACCTTGCCGGTCTGGATATACAGCTTTCCGTCGAAAATGTTCACCGTTCCAAACGGGCGCACGCGGGGCTGGTCTCCGTCCTCCGTCGCCAGAAAATATGTGCCGCAATCCTTCAGGAACTGACATACCTTCTCCATACTGCTCATTTTCTTCATCTCTCCTTTCAAAAAACAGTTATATACGTTCTGCTCCAAAGCAGCTGCCCAGTAATGATCTGATGCAGCTGCCCGTCTCTTCTCTCCTGTTCCTTCTCAGCCCTTCTCCAGCACCTCCGCCAGTTCTTCCAGGGTGCGGACAAAGCAGACCTTCCTGCGGTTCTCCGGAAGAAGAAACCCTTCCCTTGTCATATGTTCAAGCAGGATCCGCAGGCCTTCATAGTATCCGTCAAAATCATACAGGATACACGGCCGGTCCATCAGGCCAATGCTGTTGCGCGACATGATCTCGCTGATCTCCTCGAGCGTACCGGTGCCCCCGGGAAATGCCAGAAAAGCATCTCCCCGCCGGATCATCTCTGTCCGTCTCTCGGCCATGGTTTCCGTGACGACCAGCTCGGTAATGCCTTCGTGCTGCAGGGCCGATTCAACAAAAAACCGGGGTTCCACGCCGGTAACCCGTCCTCCGGCGCGCAGTACCGCTTCAGCCAGAATACCCATCAGGCCCACGCGGCTGCCGCCATAGACGAGATCCCATCCGTGACTGCCGATCCATGTGCCGAGCGCTTCGGCAGCCTCCGCGTACTTCGGGTCTCTGCCCGTATTGGCGCCCAGGTATACGGTAAGCGTTTTTCTGCCGTCGGCCATTGCGGTCCTCCTGCTGAGAAGACTTGATTCTCCCACACCTGCAGAGGAGGGGGACAATCTCCTTCTGAGTATATCACGCATGAACCGCACATGCAATGCGCGAAGAAGGGAGGTCTGAATAAGGGGCAGCCGCACTGGGTACAGGGCGCGCATATATATTCTTCCGGAAAACGCTCGCGCTCTTTCTCGACGCAGCGGTACTAAGCTCAAACTGCGTGCTTACGCACTTGTTTTCGCTAAGTGCCGGCGTCTGCGAAGGTTTCCTTCAGAAATATATGCACGCCCTGTACCCGGTGCGGCTGGCCCTTCCCTCTGCAGCTGCCCGCTGCCGGCGGTTTGCACGTCTGCAATCCTGTGATATATTATGATTACAACGCCAACAGTCCTGTACCCACGCAAGCTTGCTTGCAGGTGGGTGAAAGGACTTGGGGCGTGCCCCGACATGAGGATGAAATGGGGAGGGGGCCCCATGAAATCCGAATGGCGGGCAGGATTGTGGGAGCACGAAGTGCGGAGCAATCCGTAATCTGCTTTTGGCGACTGA
>CADBNA010000341.1 GCA_902795835.1 uncultured Lachnospiraceae bacterium
CCGGAATTCACGGCATATGACGCAGACGGCATGATTCAGGGCAAGCTGGTCCTGCAGAGCGACGGCTTTTACTACTTCAATGAGAATCTGAGATACCGGGACAGCGGTGACGGCACCTTTGAAGGCGTTGACACAGGGGACATTCTTTTCAATTATGATCCCACAGACGGGACGGATGCGGAAGCCCCTCCGGAACAGGAAGGCAGCTTTGAGGTCTGGGATGCGGACGGAAGCAGACATGGCCATCTGACGCCCAGAACCGATTCCAGTTTTTATCAGTCCGATGACGGCAGCCGTTACGCGGCCATCGGAGCCGGCAGTTTTTATGGTGTAGACACAGGAGACACCCTTTACAATTATGAACCCGCAGGCGGGAAGAACGAGAACTCTTCCCCGGATCAGTCCTGATAAATAATATTTAACGAACAGGGAGGTTTTATTATGGCAATTAATCCTATGGCACTCTTGAAAATGAAGGACAGGCTGGCGGCTTTTCATCAGGATCATCCCAAAATCCGTCCGTTTTTCCACACGCTGAACGAAAAGGCGCTGATTCCGGGCACAATAATGGAAATGAAAGCTACAACTCCGGATGGAAAGGTCTATACGGCCAACTTCCGCCTGACGGAAAATGACATAGAGACGATCCGCAGCGTGATCAAATAATTGTTTATACCAGGGGTCAGCCCGGGGAGAAGAAATGATACTTGCAGGCTATATGGTGCCCCATCCCCCGATGATCGTGCCGGACGTCGGACAGGGCAGTGAGAGGCAGATAGAGGAAACAGTATCCGCGTATGAACGGGTCGCGGATGAAGTGGCTGCGCTGCAGCCGGAAACTATCATTATTACGAGTCCGCATTCGGTGATGTATGCTGATTATTTCCACATTTCACCGGGACGGTCGGCCCAGGGTTCCTTCGGGCAGTTCCGCGCTGGCCATGTGCGGTTTGACGAACAGTATGACAGCGAACTTGTCAAAACGATCTGCCGGATTGCGGATGAACGGGATTTTCCCGCCGGAACGCTGGGAGAGCGGGACCGCCGCCTGGACCACGGGACAATGGTACCGCTGTGGTTTATCCGGCAGAGGTATAAGGGAGGAAAAATCGTTCGCATCGGCCTGTCCGGTCTCCCCCTGGCACAACATTATGCTTTGGGGCAGATACTGGCACAGGCTGTGGAGGAAACAGACAGACGGGCGGTGTTGATTGCCAGCGGGGACCTGTCGCACAAGCTGCAGGACTACGGTCCCTATGGCTTCGCACCGGAGGGGCCGGAATATGACCGGCGGATCATGGATGTCTGCAGCCGCGCGGCTTTTGGGGAACTGTTTGATTTTGACGAGACTTTTTGCGAAAAGGCGGCGGAATGCGGCCACAGGTCGTTTGTGATCCTGGCAGGCGCATTTGACGGGCAGGATGTAAAAGCCGTACAGCTTTCGCATCAGGATGTGACCGGCGTCGGATACGGCATCTGCACATTCTGTCCCGGGGAGCAGAACGGGAACAGGCATTTTCTGCAGGAGTATCTGGATAAAAAGACGCGGGAAATGGCTGAAAAGCGTGAACACGCCGATGCCTGGGCCCGGCTGGCATACAGGACTGTCGAGGACTATATTCTGCATGGCACCAGGACGGACCCGTCCGGTCTGCAGCTCCCGGAAGAGATGCTGACAGAGCGGGCCGGCGCCTTTGTGTCTATTCACGAGAATGGAAAACTTCGCGGCTGTATCGGCACGATCGCTCCGACAGCCGAAAACGTAGCCCGGGAAATCGTTCAGAATGCCATCAGCGCGGCAACGAGGGATCCCCGTTTTTCGCCCATTGAAAAGGAAGAACTGCCGTTTCTGGAAATCAGCGTTGATGTTCTGGGCGAGCCGGAGCCTGTCCGGTCGGCAGATGAGCTGGATGTCAGGCGGTATGGCGTAATTGTAAGCAGCGGCGGCAAAAGAGGCCTGCTCCTGCCGGATCTGGAGGGTGTAGATACGGCAGAACAGCAGATCCGCATCGCCTCACAGAAGGGCGGCATCCGGGAAAACGAGAAAAAGACAATCCAGCGGTTTGAGGTAATCCGGCATCATTAGGCATGGCAAGGTGCAAAGGAGAGGCGGCAGGTTATGGCTGTATGCGGCGTGTGCTTCAGGAAGTGTGAGATTCCGGAGGGGAAAACCGGTTTCTGCGGGGCCAGAATCTGCAGAGACGGGCACGTGACAGCGGGAAACTATGGCAGAATCACTTCCCTGGCCCTGGATCCGGTTGAAAAAAAGCCTCTGAGAAGATTTTATCCGGGCTCCCTGATCCTCTCTGCCGGCAGCTACGGCTGCAATCTGCGCTGCCCGTTCTGCCAGAATCACGAGATCTCCTGGTCAGAAGAGGCATTTCGTTTTTCCCGGACAGCGGAGTATTTTTCACCGGAAGAACTGGCCGGAATTGCCCTCCGTTACAGGAATCAGGGGAATATCGGGATTGCCTTTACCTACAATGAGCCTCTGATCGGCTACGAATATATCCGGGATACGGCAAAACTGGTGCACGAACAGGGGATGAAGACAGTTCTGGTCACAAACGGAACGGCAAGCCTGTCCGTGCTGGAGGAGCTGGCTCCATGGACAGATGCCATGAACATAGATCTGAAAGGATTTACAGACCGGTATTACGCCCGGGTCCTGAAGGGCAGCCGCCGGATGGTCATGGCGTTTATCGAAGAAGCGGTTAAAATCTGCCATGTAGAGCTGACAACACTGATCATACCGGGAGAAAATGACAGCGAAGAAGAGATGCTCTCTCTCAGCAGATGGGTTGCCTCCCTTCATCCGGCGGAGGGAAGCGGGAGAGAAATCCCCCTGCATGTTTCCAGATTCTTTCCCAGGTTTCACATGACAGACAGGCCGGCGACAGATCCGGCCCTGGTCCGGCATCTGGCGGAGACGGCCCGTGAAAATCTTATGTATGTGTATACGGGAAACTGCGGGGAATGAGGGCACATCTTCCCGTACGGCTTTCCTTGCTTTGCAGTCAGGATGAATGTATACTCAGAAGGTGATGGCCCCCTCCTCTTCAGGAGGGGGAAATGTCAAGTCTAACTCAGGAGGTGTCCAGTCTCTTCCTGAGTATGCCTCCGGCGGGATCCGGTCTTTTGCCGGCGCAGTATAGGGGAAACCGATGCAGACGGATTTCAGAAAAAAAGTAACAATGGATTCCTCCGGCTTTGTTCTGCTGGCAGATTATGTGCCCGGAATCGTGCAGGAGATCCGCTATTACTCTACTTACAATTTTATCGGCGACCGGATCGACGGATATGAAGAACCCTGCGCCATTCTGACGACAGAGGCTGCCAGGGCCCTCAAAAGCGTCAGCAATGAAATGAATGTACAGGGATACCGCCTGAAAATATTTGATGCCTATCGCCCGGCCGGGGCGGTCAGGCATTTTGTGATGTGGGGAATCGAGGATCTGGACCTGCGGATGAAGCCGTATTTCTATCCGGACCTGGAGAAACAGGAACTTTTCAGCAAGGGCTATATTGCCAGTCAGTCCGGCCACAGCCGGGGCAGCACCGTGGATCTGACGCTTCTGGATATGTGCACCGGAAAAGAGCTGGATATGGGAAGCCCGTTTGATTTGTTCAGCGAGCTGTCTCATCCCGATTCCGCAGATGTCACTCCGGATCAGTACGAAAACCGCATGCGCCTGCGGAATGTAATGCTGCGAAACGGCTTTCTGCCCATTGACTGTGAGTGGTGGCATTTTACGCTGGCAGACGAGCCATATCCGGATGTCTACTTTGAGTTTCCGGTTTCATCCCGGTATCTTAAGCGTTAATGCCGGCAATGTAATGGTAAACAGTAACCGAATGTGAAGGAGAACCAGATACATGAGATTTCAAACGGGGAGAATGAGGCTTTTCGTCATGGGGGCAGTCCTGCTGCTTCTCGCGGGATGCGGAAAAGGAGCAGCCTCAGGCGGCAGCGCAGCCGGCACCTCTTCCGCTGAGGCTGCTGCAGCTTCCGCAAGTGCGGAGAGTGCAGAAAACGCGGAGAGCGCAGAAAAAGCGGAAAGCAGTGAAAAATCAACCAGTTCCGCAAGTGACGCGGAATTGGAAAAAGTGACGTCTTCATCTGCAGAAACACCTGACGCAGAGAAAAATGCTGCGGCTGCAAAAGCGGAACAGGCAGAAAAAACGCCTGCGCCGACAAAGGCGGCAGAAGCAAAAAGCACGCC
>CADBNA010000342.1 GCA_902795835.1 uncultured Lachnospiraceae bacterium
CCTGAAAGACCGCCTCAGGAGATTCTCGAAATTATCGGTGAATTTTTCGAGTGGCTCGGCTGGTAAAAGCAAATCGATAGTAAGACCATCGGTCTGACCGACATCATTTCCGAGAAACGGAGGTTAAAAAACTGAAAATCCCCATATAGCAGGTCCGAAGTGAGAGTTAGAATTTTGCTTCGGGCCGTTGCTTTTGTCTCAGAACCTCTGGTATAATGATCTCGACATTTCGCGATTCGCGGAGCAGAGGATTATGATGAACAACAAAGCCGTTATTTGTATGATTGCAGCGTTAAGTATTATGCTTTCCGTTGGGGCGGCCGACTCAGTCATGAACTGTGACTCGCTTGCCATAATGTGCGTTATTGATCCGGATTTTGTGAACAAAACAATTCAGTGCCACGGCAGCTGTATCACCACGGAAGGCGAAACCTATGCACAGGTGATCTGCCTGAGCAGCAAAAATGCGGAGCGGAACCTTTCAATATAATTCCACCCGATAAATTGACAAGAACGAATGTACACGTTATCATAGGTTCATCAAGTCCCTGCAGCGATCTTTCTCAAATTCTAACACCCGGCTTGGCAGAGCAGATCCGGAACAAGTACATGAAAGCGGGAGAAATAAAGAAATGCTGAAATCGGAACGCCTGATTCTGCGCCGCTGGGAGGACAGTGACGCAGAGAGCTTATATGAATTTGCAAAAGATCCGGAAGTAGGCCCGATTGCGGGATGGCCGGCGCATCAGAGCATTGATGAGAGCCGCGATGTGATCAGGAACGTCTTTCAAGGCAAAGAGGCATATGCTATTTGCCGGAAAACAGACGGAAAGGCCATTGGAGCGATTGAGCTGAAGCTGAAGGGCCATACCGATCTGACGGACTGCGACGACGAATGTGAACTCGGATACTGGCTGGGAAAGCCTTTCTGGGGGCAGGGGATGATGACGGAAGCGGTAAAAGAAATACTCCGCCATGCCTTCGAAGATATCGGCATGACGAAGGTCTGGGTCGGCTATTATGAAGGCAATACAAAATCGAAGCGGGTGCAGGAAAAAGCCGGATTCCGCTGGCAATGGAAATCAGAGGGCGTGGATGTCCCTCTGATGCATGAGAAACGGACAGGATATGTGAGTTCCATGACCAAAGATCAGTGGCAGTGGGACAGACTCTATGAGGCAGCAGCGGCTGTGCGAAATGAACGCAGAATATCTGATTACGTTACCTGCGGCGAAGTTTCCGCAGCCATTCTGTCCGGCAGCGGAAAAATTTATACCGGTGTCTGTATCGATACCTGTTCCACACTTGGGGTCTGCGCAGAACGCAATGCCATTTTCCATATGATCACCGGCGGCGAACAGGAGATCAGGAAGGTCGTCGCGATCCTGCCTGACGGTTCCAGCGGGGCACCCTGTGGAGCCTGCCGGGAACTGATGGTACAGCTGATGCCGGAGAATTACAAAAGCATTGAAATCATGATGGATTACAGGACAGAGCGAGTCATGACGCTTGGCGAACTGACTCCGGCGTGGTGGATATGAAAAGGTAAAGTGAATCTATAGCTTTCGGGGGTTATGAAAAAAATCTATCAGGAATGGTGAAATGATGAAAAGAAATGATTTTGTACTGAATCGCGGCTGCATCCAACGCGCATTTTCCGCCCTTCTGGTTCTGACTCTGCTGGCGACCGGCTGCTCTGGGCTTGCCTCTGCAGATGTCCGAATCAATAACCAGATCAAAGGCAGCGAAGGAAACACGGTCGTGATCGGCTCCGCTGACAGTCATCAGCGCGGCCTCGACCTGGTTCTGTCCACCGGTGATCAGAATACCATCGACATGCCGAACCTTCGGGCCTATATCCAGCCTGCGCAGATGTACGTGGATGCCCCAGGCGATCACAGCATCTACGTGTACCAGGGTCTCAAACTCGACAAGAAAAAACTGATGCCCTTTGCCTATGAGGGGCAGCGGGTGACGGCGGTTGCCGAACAGACAGCCGGAGACACCGCCCTGACCTGCATCGTCTACCGGGATGAGCATTACCGCCTGCATGCCGGATGGGTACATCGGAAGTATCTGACCACCTGGTTTCCGGGAGCTGTCGCCGCCACCGGCAGTTCGTACCTGGGAACCAAATACGCTGCGGCGGATCCGGTGCTCTCCTGGGCCGGAGACTATTTCGTAGGGACCAGACAGAAGTACACGGTTCTGACGGAGCCGGTCCGGGCCTGTACCCAGTTCGGCCTGAACTATCAGGTGACAGGACGGGGCGGCGCGAAGATCGGGGAAATTCTGGGGCCCCGTACGGTCTATGTGAATGACGGCAGCGGTTGGAGCATGGCGGGCAGCTTTGATTATCCGAAAATCCAGTCTGTTCTGGTCACCGTCAGTCTGCCGGAGCCGACGGACCTGCTGGCGGTGGCGGTGATCCCGTCCTGCACCAAGCCGGATGTGTTTACCTTCCGCCAGTCTGTACAGGATGTCCTGAGTTCCGAGCCGGCGGCACAGTCCAACACGACGCAACAGCCCGGAACGCCTTCGATCACGTGGAACACATCGCCGGATACCGTCGTCGTCACCGAGCCGTCCTCTCGCAGCATTCGCAAAGGGAGCATTCTGACCTATGGGACCTGGGAGCAGGATCCGGCAAAGGGAAGCATGCAGCCTGTCGAATGGATCGTCCTGGAAGTGCAGGAGGACCGCCTGCTGCTCATCAGCCGCTATGGCCTCGACTGCCTTTCCTACTGCTCCAGCAAGGACACCGTAGCATGGGAGACCAGCAACATCCGTACCTGGCTGAATGACCGCTTCCTGGAGACCGCCTTTACCCCGGAAGAGCAGGCGGGCATCCTGGTGACGCAGGTGGACAACAGCCGGAGTCAGGGATATGTTCACTATGAGGGCGACGGCGGGCCCGACACAGAGGACCGGCTGTTCCTCCTGAGTTACGCAGAGGCATGGAAGTACTTCCCGCAGAACAGTGACCGCGCCTGCAAACCGACCAAGGCGGCGGTAAAGAGAGGCGCCTTCAAGAGTTCCACGAGCGGAAACTGCCCATGGTGGCTGCGTTCTCCGGGCTATATGGAGAACTATGTGGCCGCAGTGGATGTGGACGGAAACCGCGGCGGGAATGTCAAGTACGGCGCCATGGCCGTTCGCCCGGCCATGTGGATCAGCCGCAACGCCCTCCAGAGCTACGGCACCGTCTTCTATCAGAAATAGCTGACGGGGAGCCGACGGCAAAAGCCCCTGAAAAAACAAAAAACCTGCTCTCCGGCAGGCAGCAAAAATCAAGATAAAAAAGAAGTAAGTCCTGACAGTTGAGACACAATCAGGACTTACTTCTTTAAATTCTTAGTATCTAACATCGTTTAACCTCTCTTTCTGCAGATTACCGCTTTATCTTACTTCAGAAGCAACTCGTGAACACAATATCTGCGGCTCGCGCAATTCCCGTTAGGAGGGATCAACCTGATTGTGGAGAGTTTCGGATTCAGATCTCAGCGGCTGTTCATTCAATCCCACTTTTTGAATGAACCTGAAGTTCTATAACTTCTTTGACTGTCTACAGAATATACCAAAATTTCGGAAAATGCAAGAGTCAATATTGTACAAAAATGACAAATGATTTTTGGGTAGATTGACATAATAGCTTCAGGGAACCGGACCAGTCTCCTGCAGGCTGGCGGAACCGGAGCAATAGACGGGGAGAAACTTGAAAAACCGGTCAAAATCCTGTATAGTAGTGCCAGAGAAAAGACCGATTTGAATGTGAGCGATTCCTATGGCCGACTTGAAGTCCGGCCGGATGACGAGGAACAGAACATGAAAAAAATGATCTTAATCTTGATGTTGATTTGCCTGCTGACGGCAGCCGTGTTCTCCGAAGCTGCGCTTGCGGAAGGAGAGAACGCTGCGGTGACCGATCCTGCGACAGCGGATCCTGCTGCAGAGGCGGCTGCGCAGCAGGAGGCGGCAGAGAGAGGACTGGCCGCCATCCGGGAAACCCGCTTTCCGGAGTACCTTGTCCTTCCCAAGGAAGAGAGCTACCTCAGGGAATGGAAGATCGGGTATGCGAGGAAAGCGTTCAAAGCCCCCTGCCTGCGTGTCGAGCGGATCTCCAGGCTGAAGACCGGCCGGCAGGTCATGCCCTACATTTATGAAGGGGTAGAGGCGACGGTTGTTGCGGAAGAGAACGATATGTCCTGCATGATCTACAGGGGCAATGACAACAAGCTGTATGCCGGCTGGATCCAGAGCATCCGGCTCCTGGATGAGTTCCCCGGAAAGGTATACACCGTCGGAAAAGAACCGAG
Source organism: uncultured Lachnospiraceae bacterium (assembly GCA_902795835.1). The sequence continues at coordinate 4,317 of CADBNA010000342.1, forward strand.
CGGGGAATACACGACGCGGAAAGATATTACGGTCGACTGGTCCAAAAAAAGCTGGCTGACGACGCAGCAGAATTATTCCGTCCTCTCCGAAGAGGTGAAAAAATGCCGCGGCTTTACGCTGGAATACCAGATCATTGCGGAGAACACACCGAACTGGGACAGCATTCTGGGGGACAGGGACATCTATGTCAAATCCGGAGATGAATGGATCGAAGTCGGCTCCTTTGAATACCCGGACTTCGGCGCTGTCAAGATCCATGTCTACCTGGATCAGCCGATGGACATCAACGCCGTCGGAACCATCGCCGACTGTACCCAGCCGAATATTTTCCGTTTCCGCCAGACGGCGTATGACTTCCTTGTCGAATAAGTCGTTTTGTTGAACAAATTCCGGGCTTTTCATCATCAGCGCTTGACGTCTTTGTCAGGCGCTGATATAATTTCTGCGGTTTTGTCCGAACGGCAGGCAACAGAAAGGGAAATAACAAACAATGAAAGTGAAATTATCAAAGCGCAGCAAACCCGATTTTCAGTCGGAATTTCTCGCCAGCATTCTGAAGGCGAACGCTGACCCCAGTATTGTTACCTTCGCAGGCGGTAACCCCAATGCGGAGTCTTTCCCCGTGAAAGCGATGAACGATGCGGCCGATAAGGTCCTGAAGGAAAACGGCGTCATGGCGCTGCAGTACAGCGGAACCCAGGGCTATCTGCCGCTGCGGCAGTTTATTGCCGAGCGCTATAA
>CADBNA010000343.1 GCA_902795835.1 uncultured Lachnospiraceae bacterium
GGAGAACAGGCCGGACCAGTATTTTGCCGTGCTGACGGACACGCGGAGCGTGGGCGTGATGGGAGACGCGCGGACATACGGTTATACCGCTGCACTCCGGGCGGTCACAACGGATGACTTCATGACGGCTGAGTGGACCAGGCTGCCGTTTGCAGTTCTGGAAAAAGCCGGCAGCCGGATTGTGAATGAAGTGCACGGAGTGTCAAGGGTCGTTTATGACATCACCTCGAAACCGCCGGGGACGGTGGAGTGGGAATGAGGCAGAGGCTTTTTATATCGACTGCGTCCGGCGGACTATGCCGACATGGGTGAAAAAGAACTGCTGGAAGGGTATGTGGTCTGTATGGAAGCGGATGCGAAAGAGGGGCATAAGATCGATGCCATCCGCAGAAATGAGAAGGTTTCATTCTGTGTGGCGTCAGAGGACGAAGTAATGCTGCGAAGAAAACACGGGGCATCAAAATTCCTGCTTGACAATTGACCTGGAAGCGTTTAAAATCCATTCCCATAAAGGCAAAGGCGTCTTGGAAGTTATTCCGGGGCGCCTTCTTTTTTTCTGAAGCGGCAGCCGACTGCAGCCATTCCGGCCATCACGAAGTGATCATCACCCGGGAGGACAGATACAGGACAGGCAGCGAGACAATGGCGTCTCTGGGCAAATACGGGCTCAGCGGCGTTTTTTATTCCATACGAGGGGAGGCAATTATGGAAAAGACAACAACTATACCGGAGATGTTTGGTTCAAAGATCAAGTGACGCATGTCGACGATCCGGGCGGTTCCTGGTTAATTGTTTCAGGCAATGATGAAACGCACTCAATAGGTCAAATTGTGTAAATATTCAGCAATCTGTACGAGTCTCAGCGGGGAAGCCATCTGAATATCCACACGATTTAAGCCCGGCAGGGAGTTCCGGAATTGCCTGTGTTTTGAAAATGGAGGAGGCTCCCATGGCAGCGTTTGATCGAATTTTGTCCGGGATTCCGGAAATGGATAAGGCACTGGACCATATACGGCTGGGAGATAACGTCGTATGGCGTGTCTCCAGTCTGGAAGAATTTCACCTGTTCGCGGACCGGTTTCTGGAGCAGGCCATTAAGGACCACCGGAAGATCATTTATGTCCGCTTCGCGTCGCATCCTCCCATCACGGAGGAGCGCCCGGAGATCAAAACGATGCACATCGAACTGTCCCACCGGTTCGAGACTTTTTCAGTGGCTATTCACAACCTCATTGCAGAGGAAGGATATGACGCGTTTTATGTCTTTGACTGCCTTTCCGAACTGCCGACGGCCTGGGCCACGGATCTTATGATGGGTAACTTTTTCCGCGTGACCTGTCCTTTTCTGTTCCAGCTGGACACAGTCGCCTTTTTCCCGTTGATCAGGGGCAGGCATTCCCAGGCGTCAACGGCGAAAATACAGGATACGACCCAGCTGTTTCTGGATGTCTATTCAGACGGGAAGACGGTTTATGTGCGTCCGGAAAAGGTCTGGAACCGGGACTCCGAGACCATGTTCCTGCCGCATATGTATAACCCGGAGACCGGCTCCTTCAGACCGCTGCTCGACGGGATCCGCGTAAGCCGGTTCTATCAGGTGATGAATCGTCAGCAGCGCCCCGGCAGTGAACAGAGCACAGACGCCTGGGACCGGTTCTTCAACCTGGCAGGACAGATGCACGACGCCGGGATGGACGTGACCGATTCCTGCGACCGGATGTGCAGGATCATGATGACCCGAGATGAGAAAATGCGGGAGATGATCCGGGAGCATTTCACGCCGGAAGATTATTTCTATGTCAGGGACCACATGATCGGGACCGGCATGATCGGAGGAAAAGCCTGCGGAATGCTGCTCGCCCGCAAGATCATAGAGAACAGGCGGCCGGATCTGTCCGACGTGATGGAACCGCACGATTCCTGGTTTATCGGGTCGGATGTCTATTACACGTACATCGTTGAAAACGGGCTCTGGGATCTCCGGGTGCGCCAGCGCACGGAAGAAGAATTTTTTTCGCTGGCGGAAACCTTCTCACAGCATCTGCTTTCCGGCACCTTCTCCGATGATATGGAAAAGCAGTTCATTTTCCTGCTGGAATACTATGGTCAGGATCCGATCATTGTCCGGTCAAGCAGCATTCTGGAGGATGGGTTCGGGAACGCCTTCGCCGGGAAATATGAATCCGTATTCTGCGCGAATACGGGAACGCTGGAAGAACGTCTCCTGGAATTCGAGAGCGCGGTCCGTCGGGTCTACGCAAGCTCGATGAGCCTGTCTGCGCTGGATTACCGGAAACGCCGGAATCTGGACGGCCGCGACGAACAGATGGCGCTGCTGGTGCAGCGCGTATCCGGTTCGCACTATGACCAGTATTATATGCCCTGTGCGGCAGGCGTCGGATATTCTTACAGTCCCTATCGTTTTCTGAAGAGCCTGGATCCGGAGGCCGGAATGCTTCGCCTGGTCATGGGGCTCGGCACCTGCGCCGTTGACAGGAAAGAAGGTTCCTATCCCCGTCTGGTGAACCTGGATCAGCCGGAAGCTACGGCAGCCGTCACGATCGCGGAAAAGCATCAGTTCTCCCAGCGGCGGCTGGAGGTCGTCAACAAAGAGAAAAAGGGCCTGGAGCAGGTCACGCTGGAACAGATCGAGGACAAGCTGCCCCGCTTTCTGGAAAATGCGCTGCTGGAGCATGACACGGAGGTAGAACAGCGGCTCCGGGAACTCGGCCGGTACCGCTCTGTCCGGTTCATTTCCTGCAGGGGCCTTGTGCGCAACAGGGAGATGATGCAGCAGTTCCGGGAGATGATGCAGGTGATCCAGTCAGAATATCGACAGGCTGTCGATGTGGAATTTACCATAAATCTGGACGGGACCGGTGAATACATGATCAACCTGCTGCAGTGCCGTCCGCTGCAGGTCTTCCGTGATACCGGGAAAGTTCTCATTCCGGATGTGCTGCCCCCGGAGCGGATCCTGATGTCTCTGGAGGGCACCTCCATGGGGCTTTCGCGGGAAGTTTCGCTGGATCTGATCGTTTATGTGGATCCGGCCGCTTACTACCATCTGCCTTACAGAGAAAAGGACAGTGTGGCGAAGGTCGTCGGAAGCGTGAACTGGAAGTACCGCGGCATGGGAAAACATATGATGCTGATCGTTCCCGGAAGAGTGGGGACTTCTTCGCCTGAACTCGGCGTTCCGACGACCTTTGCCGACATCAGCGAATTCGAGGTCATCTGCGAGGTGGCGGAATCCAATGCGGGCTATAATCCGGAGCTGTCCTACGGCAGCCATATTTTCCAGGACCTTGTGGAGACGCAGATTCTCTATACGGCTGTATTTGAAAGTGATCAGACAAAAGTGTATCAGCCGGAGAAACTGACACAGCTGCCGAACATGCTGCCGGAACTCTTCCCGGAGTATGCCATGCTGGATTCCGTGATCCGGATTCTGGATACAGGCGGCAGAGACAGCACTGTGTATCATGATCTGAGACAGGAAAAGCTGATCGTGACGATATGATGCAAATGCTGCCTGATTTTTGCAGTCTTCTGAATATATTGCTTATAAGTGCCAAAGACGAGGGGGTCTGGCGGCATTTCATAGGCAGCAGGAAGCAAAAGCGCTTCGGGTTCTGTACCCTGAGTGTCTCTTTTCTGTCTCATCGTGAGTCACGGGCATGAAAGGAAATAAGGTGCGGAAATGAACGGTACGTGATGAAGGCTTACCGAATACAGTTAATGCGCTTTGTATTACACGAAAATCCCCACAATCGTATAAAACACTGGAAGAGTGTATCATCGAACTGCTCAACTCGTTTGTTATTGTTGCGTCAAACATGGTTTCCCTTTAATCAGATCTTTTTGTTAACAGAATAAAGGCGCCTCTGAGTTGTTTCACTCAAAGACGCCCTTGCCTTTAATGCCGCTGATTATATAGGTACTTTCCGGTGTCAAGTGATAAATCGTTCACGGCAAATGGAAAGACGGGAGGCATTTTCGGTTATTGATCAGCCGGTTTTGAAGGACGCCTTTTTTCACATCGGCGTCCGGACACTGTGTGCTGAGCGCCGGACCGGCATGGATCTATGACATATTCTTTTGCAGCAAATGGTCCGGTGGTAAGGAAAGGAGAAAAGGAATGGACCTTAGAGTGCTGAGGTATTTCGTCGTCACAGCACAAGAGGCGAACATTACCCGTGCCGCTGAAAAACTGAATATATCTCAA
>CADBNA010000344.1 GCA_902795835.1 uncultured Lachnospiraceae bacterium
GAAGCTCTGAAGAGAGCAGGCGTTCCGGCTGATAAGGTTGACGCTGTGTACATGGGCTGCGTGCTCCAGGCAGGACAGGGACAAAATGTAGCGCGTCAGGCGGCGATTCATGCCGGAATCCCTGTTGAAGTGCCGGCCATGACCATGAATATTCTCTGCGGTTCCGGACTGAACGCAATCAATATGGCAGCGCATATGATTCAGGTCGGGGAGGGCGATATCTATGTCGCCGGCGGCATGGAGAGCATGTCCCGCGCGCCGTACCTGCTGCAGAACGGCCGTTTTGGTTACCGCATGAATGACGGAAAGCTGATTGATTCCATGACGCATGACGCGCTGACCGATGCCTTCAATGACTATCACATGGGCATTACCGCTGAAAATGTTGCCGAGCAGTGGCACCTGACCCGTGAAGAGCTCGACGAGTTTGCCGCCTGGAGCCAGCAGAAGGCCTCCGCGGCAATCGAAGCCGGCAGGTTCAAAGACGAGATTGTTCCGGTAGAAGTAAAACAGAAAAAGGCGACAGTGGTTTTCGACACAGATGAAGGCCCGAGACCCGGCACGACAAAAGAAGGCCTGGCAAAGCTGCGCCCGGCATTCAAAAAGGACGGCATCGTCACTGCCGGCAACGCATCCGGCATCAATGACGGCGCGGCTGCCGTTATTGTCATGAGCGAGGAAAAGGCAAAAGAGCTTGGCGTGACCCCGATGGCCACCTGGGTGCAGGGCGCCCTGGGCGGCGTAGATCCGTCTATCATGGGAGTCGGCCCCATTGCCTCCACCCGCAACCTGTTTAAGAAGACCGGACTGACGATCGACGACATCGATCTGATCGAAGCCAACGAGGCCTTTGCCGCCCAGTCCCTGGCGGTCGGCCGCGATCTGAAATTCCCGATGGACAAGCTGAACGTAAACGGCGGTGCCATTGCCCTCGGTCATCCGGTCGGCGCTTCCGGTGCCCGCATTCTGGTAACCCTTCTCTACGAGATGCAGAAGAGAGACCTGAAGAGAGGTCTGGCCACGCTCTGCATCGGCGGCGGCATGGGCTGCTCCTGCATCGTAGAGAGAGAGTAACGAAACCGGCGTCAGACGAGCAGACAGGAGTCGATTGAGCTTTAAATGAAAATGGAGGGAGACACAGGTCTGACCCCTGTCTCCCCCAACCCTGACGAAAGGAGTTTGCCATGGAATTTGTTAGGTACGAAGCAGAAGGACAGATCGGGATTTTGACGATTGACCGCCCGAAGGCTCTCAACGCCCTGAACAGTCAGGTGCTTGATGATCTGAACGAGGCACTGGACCAGGTGGACGTGGATGTGATCCGTGCTCTGATTATCACGGGAGCGGGCGAGAAGTCCTTTGTAGCCGGCGCGGACATTGCCCAGATGAGCGGGCTTACGAAAGCAGAAGGTCAGGCTTTCGGCAAGAAGGGCAACGACACGTTCCGCCGCATCGAGACCTTCCCGATTCCGGTCATTGCAGCTGTCAACGGTTTTGCCCTGGGCGGCGGATGCGAGATCGCCATGAGCTGTGACATCCGCATCTGCTCGGAGAATGCCATGTTCGGACAGCCGGAGGTTGGCCTGGGCATTACTCCCGGATTCGGAGGCACACAGAGACTTGCGAGGATTGTCCCTGTCGGTATTGCCAAGGAGATGATTTACAGCGCGCGGAATATCAAGGCGGATGAGGCTTATCGGATTGGTCTGGTGAACCATGTGTATCCGATTGAGGAGCTGATTCCCGCGGCGAAAAAGCTGGCAGCGAACATTGCGAAGAATGGCCCGATTGCCGTCCGGAACAGCAAGAAGGCTATCAATGAAGGCCTGGCTGTCGATATGGACAGGGCAATCGTGATCGAAGAGGAGCTTTTCGGGGACTGCTTCGAGACTCATGACCAGAGGGAAGGCATGGGGGCATTCCTTGAGAAGAGAAAAGAAAAGAACTTCACGAACAGCTGAAAAAAGATTGAAAAAAATTTCACATATTTAATATTCATAAAGAAGATTATCTGTTATAATATTACCATATGACCGCATTTTTACGGCGAAAGGAGTGAGCAAACATGAAAGTAGGAGTGATCGGCGCCGGTACCATGGGATCCGGAATCGCACAGGCTTTTGCACAGTGCGCAGAAGTGGAGAAAGTTTACCTCTGCGATATCAAGCAGGAGTTTGCGGACGGCGGCAAGGGAAAAATCGTCAAAGCCATGGACAAACTGGTCGCCAAAGGCAAGATGGATCAGGCCGCAGCTGATGCCATCACAGGCAAGGTGGTTCCCGGCCTGAATGAGATCTGTGTGGATCCCGACCTGATCGTTGAAGCAGCCCTGGAGAGAATGGATCTGAAGAAGGCCTGTTTCAAGGAGCTGCAGGAAAACATTGTCAAGAATCCGGACTGCATCTATGCGTCCAATACTTCCTCTCTGTCTATCACGGAGATCGCCAATGGGCTGGAGAAGCCGATTATCGGCATGCATTTCTTCAATCCCGCCCCGGTCATGAAGCTGATCGAGATCATTGCCGGTATCAACACCCCGGAAGAGGTTGTCGTAAAGGCCATGGATATCGCAAAGATGCTCGGCAAGACACCCGTACAGGTCAATGAGGCTGCCGGCTTTGCCGTCAACCGTATCCTGGTCCCGATGATCAACGAGGCTGTCTGCGTCTATGAAGCCGGTGTTGCTGATGTCGCCGGCATCGACAACGGCATGAAGCTCGGCTGCAATCATCCGATGGGCCCGCTGGAGCTCGGAGACTTCATCGGACTGGATATCTGCCTGGCCATCATGGATGTCATCTATGAAGAGACCCATGATTCCAAATACCGCGCCTGCCCGCTTCTGCGCAAGATGGTGCGCGGCAACAGACTTGGCGTGAAAACAGGTCTTGGTTTCTATGATTATTCCGCTGGCGTTAAGGAAAAAGTCCCGACCAGCAGACAGACACTGATCGGTGAGGCGTAATAGTTTTTAGTATAACGGAGGTTAGATATGGATTTTACTCTTGACAAAAAGCATGAGATGGCGCGGGACCTGTACAGGGATTTCGCGCAGAATGAAGTAAAGCCTCTCGCA
>CADBNA010000345.1 GCA_902795835.1 uncultured Lachnospiraceae bacterium
GCGAAATCCGGATAAACGGCGTTCAGGTAAATGATCAGATCCGGCTTATCCTCAACGGGAACGTATTCCCCGGCACATAAAGTGCCTGACTGCAGATCTTCACCATTTTCCGTAATACGGTAGTCAGCAGCCCAGCCTGTTGAATTCTGGTAAAATTTCATCCCGCAGAGGGTCGCCGGTTCATTGACGCCGGCTGTCCCCTGCTCTGTTTTTCCGCTTTCCGCGTCCCCGCAGGTGAGAAGTGCCGTGTACTGCCGGACAGAGCCGTCTTCATTTTTTTCTATTGTGAATTCATCAATCGTGACCAGCCGGCCCGTATCGCCGATGGCCTTTGTCTGGCCCGGAATTCCATACACCGTATACTCTTCCTTCAGCATCTGTCCCAGACCGAACCCGAGGATCAGAAGCAGGACTCCGAGGTGGCAGACCCATGCCCCCCAGTACCCGGCGGCATTTTTTGAAGCGTACTCTGTCTCGCGGCCGTCTTCATTCTTAAAGGTCAGAGTCCTGTGAAAGCCCATTTTCCGGAAGAAATCCGGCGAAAGCTTCCCGACCGGAAGGACAGCGTCCGGCTCTCCCTTCATCGCTTCCAGAGGATCCGCAAGCGCTTTCTGTCTTTTCAGAAGAGATGGCAGTCTCAGAATATTGCACATCAGAAGGTTTACGCACAGAAATGCAGTAATGGCTATGAACCACCAGCTGTGAAAGACATCGTCAAGATGCAGAGCCATGATGGCGCCGGCCGCGCGTTCCCCGTAACGCCCGGCATACCAGGCGTAGGTCTGCCCCTGGGAAATAATGCTCCCGACGACGCAGGAAAGAATCAGGACGCCCAGAAGGATCATGGCAAACTTCATCGATCCCAGAAAATGTATAAACTTCTTTCCCCCTGTCATAGACAAACGCTCCCCTGTAAATAAATCAAAATGATCCTGACCATCATGATACCTTGGTGAAAACATAATTTCAACATTAGATAAAAGGACAGAAAAAACCGGTTCCCCTGCCCCGCTTATCTCATGGTATAATGGAAAAAGATCACCGGGCTGCCGCGGCGGCCGGCCGCGCAGCAGCTGCAGATTAAGGTGTTCAGGCGGCATATTTTCATTCGCAGCAGCGTTCCCATACACCTCGCACAGTCTTCATCGTCCTGATCACACTTGAAGGAGGCAACCGATGCGCAGCAAATCTCACCGAATTCAGACTGCAGTTATTTTGATTTTTACTCTGTGTCTTGGCCTGCTTCCGGCCCGGACGGCAGATGCCGCCGAAGTCCGCTACCGTGTTGTGACATCCACCCGGGATCACGCAATTACAAAAGGTTCCTACACAACCTTTGAGTCGGCCTATACGGCCGCCCGTTCCTCCGCCGAATGGTACGTAGTGGATACCTCCGGCAATATCGTCTATCCCTCACCGGTCAGCCGCTCACAGCAGATCGACCGTGTATGTAAATATCTTGAAGCCATCGCCGCTGACAACCGGCATGGTTTTAAGCTCCACCCGACCTTTAAGACCGGGCAGAAATACTCTTCCTGCCGATACCGGCTTTTCATGCCGTTCCAGAACGCGGATCAGGTGCGCAAAAATCTCACGGGTACCGGCGAATACGGCAATTTCAACTGCTCGACCGCCCAGATCGTGGCTTATACCATGAGCGGGTATGCCGATCTCCTCGGGGCAGGCGCCACAGGCGTTGGAAACTTTCAGGCTGCCGCGGCAAAATGCGGTTTTACGAACGTTACTAAATCCATCAGCCTGAGCACGGGAAAAGGGCTAAAACGCGGCGATATCCTTATCTACATTGCAGCTGACAGCAGTGCGAAAAATAAAGCTGCCCACAATCATATGACCACATATCTCGGAAACGGCAGGCTGCTCTGGTGTCAGAATGATCTTGACGGGGGCCGGAACGGTGATTCCTCCGGCAAAGAGATCCGCACCCGCTCCTATACCAATTACGGGTGGCAGGTCGTCCTTCGCCCCTCCTTCACAAAAGACGGCACTACCAGGAAGAAGATCACCACGATTGACGGCATCAACTGGGCTCCGGTCTACAACTACGACTACTATATCGCTCACAATCCGGATGTCAAAAAAGCCTACAGCGGAGACTATATGCTGACGCTCCGGCATTTTGTAAAATACGGAATGCGGGAAGGCCGCCAGGGCTCTGCCAATTTCAACGTCGCTGCTTATAAGCATTACAATCCCGATCTTGTCCGTCATTACGGAGACAACAAAGATCTCAACTATAAGCTTTTCTATCATTACGTCCGGTATGCCTGCGGACATGAAAACAGAAGAACGAAGTGGTGATGGGACAACGGGGACGGTTCTCAAAGACATAGAACCGTCCCCTGCTGTCTTTTCCTCTGCAGCCGGGAAGAATTTGTGAAATTTCAGCAAACGTTTAAGTGAATGCCATTGACGTCTTCAGATTTTGGGTATATATATAGATGCAGTTTAAAACAATAAGGAGGAAAATATGAAATTTAAGGGTTTATTAAGTGCAATGCTGCTGGGATCCGCTATCATGCTCAGCGGTACGGTATTTGCGGAAGAAAATGTTGAAATTACAGAGCCGGCGCCGGTATATCAGACAGAAGACGGCGTACTCTCTATCGAAGCTCCCAGTTCCGACTGGCAGATCATGTCTGACCCGAATCACTGGTTCGTAATCAGCGATGGCGGAGATGTTGTCGCGATCGACCATTTCAGTAACGGTGAATCACTCCCCGCACCCGAAGTCGCTGGAAGCGATACAGAGGCTGTCTATAATGCCTATGTATCTACAAAGAACGAAGTCTTCGTCATAAAAGGGTCCGCGTCAAAGCAGGAAGACCTGGAAATCATTATGAAGGCCATCAGCACCATAAAGGTTTTGAAATATGACACAAAGACAGCCATCGCGCAGGAGAAGCCGGAGGCTTCACAGTACTCTTTAAGAGCAATCAA
>CADBNA010000346.1 GCA_902795835.1 uncultured Lachnospiraceae bacterium
CCAATTACAAGCACTTTCCGCTCGTGTTCTGTTTTTTCCTTCATTTCCGCCATAGCTATCTTAAGATGTATCTCTCACCTATCAAAAATACTGCAGATAACAGTTCTCTGCCCTGCCAGCACACAGCAGGCACGGAGACAGGGGATACGCCCAGTGGACGCATCAGGCGAGCACGTGTCTGAGACCGGCCGAATCTTAGCTGGCCGGGCAATGCCCGGACAGGTTAGATGAGCAGGCTCAGACCGGCACAGCAGTGGACACCGGGCGTATCCCCTGTCTCCGTGCCTGCGTACGTTCTTCACTCACCTACAACCTCACCTCATCATCCAGTCTGTTGATCTCGTCTCCCCCGTACACCGCGTAATCCTGCCAGACCTGCTCCACTTCCTTCAGCGTGCCGATCACCTCGTCCTGCTTCCGGAGGAAAAGGGTCACGATCAGCGCGTTGATCAGGCTCAGCGGCGCCGCCAGGCTGTCGGCTATGGAGGCCATGCCGCTGTAAGCCAGCAGATTGCAGGAGGAGTACAGGTTCACCGGGGAATGCACGCTGTCGGTCAGGGTAATGACCTGCGCACTTCGGTTATTGGCAAATTCCAGTGCCTTCAGCGTCCGGACGGAATAACGCGGAAAGCTGATGCCGATGACGACATCCTCCTCTCCGGTCCGGATCATCTGTTCAAAAATCTCACTCAGGCTCGTTGACGTCAGCAAACGGACATCCGGCATGATCTGCCGCAGGTAGAAAGACAGAAAATCCGCCAGAGGCGCACAGCTGCGCAGTCCGATTACATAGACCGTCCGTGCCTGCAGGATGGTATCCGCTGCCATGGAAAAAGCCCGCCGGTCTGTCTGCTCCAGTGTCCGGCGGATATTGTCACAGTCATTCTGCAGCACCGTATCCAGCACCCGGTCACCCGGGATTTTCCCAAAATCCAGATGGGCCTGCCTGGCGGCGGCCAGCTCCGAGTGAACCATGCTCTCCATCGCCTGCCGGAATGCGCCGTAGCCATGATAGCCCAGGAGAGAGGCAAAGCGGACGGCTGTCGCCTCACTGACGCCGGCCTGCCGTCCCAGCTCCGATGCGGTCAGGAAAGCAGCCGTGTCATACTGCTTCTCAATATAATCAGCGAGCCGCCTGTGACCCTTGCTCATACTGGAGTACAGGCGGTTCATCCGGGCAAGGAGGCCGTCATCACCCGTTATATTTTCTGTCTTCTGCTCCATGCTCATCCGTTCTCCGCAGTCTTCTCCGCCAGCTTCCTTTCCTCTGCGCCAAAAGCCGAGATGCACAGACCGCCGATCTCCGCCAGATCGTAGGTCTCAAAGGCATTGCGGAAGTTGGATGAAAAGAGGATCTGCGCGGACGCGGGAAACTCATCGTCTCCCTCCCACAGGATAAAGCGGACAAACAGGCCGTCAAAAAGCTCCACGTCATAGCAGGCATCGGCGTACTCGATCTTCTGTGCCCCCATAGAGGCAAGCACCGAGCGGAATACATCGATCCTGCGCCCGTATTTTCCAAGAAGCCGGAAAATGCATCTTCCCTGGAAGGGCTGGAAATAGAGGTCTCCTCCGGGCATGTCCCGGAAAGACACATAGGTGCCGTCCGGCGGCGTCGGATGTGCCAGCTGCAGATAGCGGAGCAGCAGGATCCGCGCGCTGTCATTATCGGACAGCAGGTCGGTCATGCCCTCCTCTGCCGGTGTGATGTTCAGTTCCGGATGGCTCACCCGGTACATATGTCCCAGATAGCGCACCAGAAAAACACGGCCGTCATCTTCCGTTTCCAGACCGATGCGGTCCGCGATCTCGGCGGGATCGGTCTCCGTATACTTATCCATGAAAAAGGACAGCGGCTGCTGGTGCAGGTTGTCCTTTCCATAATCCGGAACTGTGGAATCAGTTTTATTGTTATTCATTTTTTCTCCTTACAGTAATCCGATCCTTGCGGCGGGCCACATCCGGAAGATCAGCTTTCCCTCCGCAGTATAGGGATCAATACAGCCCACGGCGCTGTTGCGGGAGTCAACAATGTTGTCCCGCTGGTCGCACAGCACAAACAGATGTCCGGGGGGAACGGTAAAGGGATACTGAATATTCGTCTTTCCCTGGTCCGCCGCCTGGGCATAGGGCTCATCCAGCACAGTGCCGTCAATGGACACCGCCCCGTCCTCTGTTATATCCACCTCTTCTCCGCCCAGACCGACTACCCGCCGGACTATGAGCTTGTTGTCTACCCTGAAAGCAACCAGGTCGCCGCGGGAATACTTCTTTGTCTCTATGCAAAGAACCATATCGCCGGCATTCAGGGCAGGCTCCATGGAAGTGCCGTAGATCTGCAGGACAGGCAGGTGAAAAGAGACGACAACCATCACAACGGCGGCGAAAGCGATGACATACAGCAGGACGCCCTGCACCGCACTCCGTTTTCTGGCCTCCTGTTTTCTGGCCTCCTCCTTTTTTTCACGTCTTGCCCTGCGTTTTTCTTCTTCCAGCTCGGCTTCGCTTTTCCCATCTGCAGGAGGATCCTGACCTGTCTGGTCTGCGCGGAGTTCTTTATTCTCTCCGCCTGCCAGGGACTCTTCCTTCTCCTGTCCCGGCCGGTTTCCGCTGTTCTCCTGATTTGCAGAACTCATTCACACATCTCCTTCAGGAGCTTCTGCTGCTCCATGATATCAGCCAGAAGGCCGCTGTAATCCATGTCCGTGCGGACACGCAGCAGCTCCGTGATCTCATTTACCTTGTCATAAGCAGGCGTCAGAGACAGGTTGCCCAGCACGCCCTTCAACGCATGGGCGGCCTCAAATGCCCCGTCCAGGTCATGGGCCTGCAGCGTCTCCGCCAGCCTGTCAAAATTCGTCTCATTGTTCAGCATGCCCACCAGCTTCAGGTAAAACGCCTCATTGTTGAAGCATCTGGATAGACCTTCATCAACATTGGCTCCATAGGCACGCAGTGCATCAATTGTAAGCATAGCTGTATCTCCTTCCGATTTGTTTTGATTACCAGGAGGCCTGTTCCTCGGCGTCTTCCGGATCAACGGTATCCAGGGCGCTCTCAACCAGCTTGATCATCTCCCAGATGGAACGGAAATTCACAGTGCGGTCCTCTTCTACCCACGTGATCCGTCCCTGCCAGCTGCTGTTCTGCCGGTGCTGCACTCTGATGATAAATGTTCCGAGGTCTCCTCTCTTCTGAAGCATCTTTTCATCTGACATAACTCTTTCCTTCTCCTGTGTGCGGCCAAACGCCGGGTCAGTGTCTACAAAGCTTCTCATATTGGTTGCGGGAAACGGGAAATGGATCTCGTCAAAAAACTTCTCCATCTCCATTACCAGCTGATGTGTGTGGGAAATGGCTATGGGTTCGCTGCTGTATCCGTGCCAGAAGCAGCCTTCCAGTTCGGCGGCTGCGGCATTGATACGGTCCACACACAGCACAACCCCGTTCGGTGTACCTATATAACTCTGGGTATCGCTCATTTTTTCCTGTCCTCCGGCCCTTTCTGTGCGGGCATTTCCGGCTGACAGATGACAGAGTTGACATGATAGGAGATGCCTGTTCTCTGCCGGCCAATGATGAAATGCGTATTGATTCGTTTCTGTACGACCTGGCAGTTTTCCAGTGTCGTATTCACCAGAAGCACCAGGTACTGTCCCTTTCCGTAGCGCGTGATGGTGTCGCTGTGACGGACGGAACAGTGAATGGCCTCGCCCAGACGCTCTGAGAGTTCATCCAGCATGGCGCCTTGCCGCATCGGGTTGCCCTTGCTGTCCACAACCGTACAGAGCATGAGAAAAACAGACTGGCCGCTTCTCTCGATCAGGCGTTCCACCAGCCGGTAGATGCCCTGGAATACCGGATACGGCACGGTATAGCCGCCGCCCGTGACGGGCCCCTGCGTCAGATCCTGCTGTATGTCGTCCAGTACCGCGTATTGATGGTCCAGGGATCCGCCCAGCTCGTCCAGCATCTCCATCAGGCGGTCCGAAGGCTTCAGCCCCTGTTCCTGGAAGTACAGGTCAACCGTCTCTTCGTACAGGCGCACCGCGTCTTCATATCGTCCCATGGATACCAGGGCTTCCATCGTGACGGTCTCCCAGTTCTCCAGCGGATGCAGGCGGGCCGCATACTTCCCCAGTTCCTCCATCTGATAAAAATCCCCGGTCCGCCGCAGAATATCCGTCGTTTTTTCCATGCAGTCAAAAAACAGCTCGCGGTATTTTCTGGCCTCCCGGGCGATCCAGACCGTTCCGATCTGGTTAGACAGGAATTCGCCTGAATACTTGTAACAGGCATCCAGATACAGATTCTTCTTCCGGACCGGGTCTGCTTCCGCATCCGCCTCGAGGATCAGACGCTCCATCTCTGTCGCGTCTTCCTCCACGGGAATATCGTCTGTCCATCTGTAGACGCCTTTGTCAATCCGGATATAGTCGGCGTCCGGCAGACCGCAGTTCCGGAGCCTCTTGCGCGCATTATAGATCACGGTGCGCAGCGCGTGGTGCACATCATCGATGTCCCTGTCTTCAAAAAGAGTGTGTTCCAGCTGGTCCCGCGTCACACCCTGCTCCCGCATATGCAGCAGCATTTCCATCAGGCAGATGAACTGCGACTCCGAGGACTTCACCTCGCCGATCAGGGATTTTCCTTTCCAGCTCATGGAAAACTTCCTGAACATCTTTACATGTAATATTTCTGATTTGCTTTCCTTATCCATGACCGCCTCTGTCCCAGTATTTGATATTCGTTGGTTGAAATGGTTTCGGATTGCCTTGTACTCTGAGTTGCTGCAGCCATTACATACCAAGTCTCTTGCACATGTTTTCGTAGTGTACGCACGATACAAGTGCCGTTTCCTTTGTGATCACGCCTTCCCGCACCAGTTTGAGCAGGCTGCCGTCCATCGTGCACATCCCGTCCGCCGCACCGGCCTGCATCGCCGAATCCAGCTGGTGCAGCTTGTCCTCACGGATCATGTTCTGCACGGCCGGCGTCGTCTTCAGAATCTCGAATACCGCTCTCTGTCCACCGTTGACCGTGGGCACCAGCTGCTGGCATACAACGCCCTTCAGAATCTGGGCGAGCTGGATCTTGACCTGCTGCTGCTGATTGGCCGGGAATACGTCCAGTATACGGTTGATCGTATTTGCGGCGCTGCTCGTGTGCAGAGTGGAAAACAGCAGCACACCGGTCTCTGCGGCTGTAATCGCGGCTGAGATCGTATCGTAATCGCGCATTTCCCCGAGCAGAATAACATCGGGGCTCTCACGCAGGGCGGACCGCAGGGATTCCAGATAGCCCGGCGTATCGACAGAGATCTCTCTCTGGGTGACTATCGATTTGTCATGCCTGTGGATATATTCGATCGGGTCTTCCATCGTGATGATGTGACAGTCCCGGCTGCGGTTGATCCGGTCAATCATGCAGGCCAGGGTCGTCGATTTTCCGGTGCCGGCCGCTCCCGTTATCAGGACAAGGCCTTTCTTGTTCTCTGTCATGGACAGCACGGCTTCCGGAATGCC
>CADBNA010000347.1 GCA_902795835.1 uncultured Lachnospiraceae bacterium
GTGCCGCAGCATCCATATGGTAATAATCCTCTGAAAATCGGAAATCCCGCCACAGGTCTGCTCGAAACAGCTTGTTGATCAGCCCGTGGGCAATGCTGTTTGTGAAGAAAGCGGGAAGAATCTCGTCCTGCGTATATAGTGTGTCTTTTCCGAGAATACAGCCACGTATCTGCTGATACTGCCCTTCATTGATCATTTCACATTGAGCGATAGCGGCGCCGGTGGACTCGATCAACGAAAGAAGCTGCTCATACATGGAGGGATCTATCCAATCGTCCGCATCAACAAAGCCGACATAATCGCCTTTGATGATATCCAAAGCAGCGTTTCTTGCGGCGTAAGCGCCGCTGTTTTTTTGATGGATCACGCGAACACGTCGATCCATGGCGGCAAACTGATCACACAGGGCGGGGCACTGATCGGGGGATTCATCATCGATCAGAATGACCTCCAGGTCCGTATGTGTCTGCTGGAGTATGCTGGTCACACAGGAACTCAGATACTTCTCTGCCTTATAAACGGGTACGATCACGGAAATAAGAGAGCTCATGTTACTGCAACTCCGCGTACTTAGCATATAAATTGGAACTGACCTGATGAATGTCGAATTCGCTTTGAAGGACCGTCTGACCGTATTCTTCTCTGTGGGCAACGAGAGGTTGATTCATGACGGCGTCTCTCCAAACGGAGATATCCATGGGAAGATGCCGGAATAATTCAGTTACAGCGGCTTCCGGGGGGACATTCTCCGAACAGAGCGTCGGCAGTCCGGAAGCCTGGGCTTCGAGCGCGGCAATACCGAGGCCTTCAAAAATGCTGGGAAACGTAAAAAGATCCATGGCGCTGTATAACTCTTCAGGGTGTTTTGTGACGCCATAGAAAATGACGCTGTCAGTCAGATTCAATTCCCGTGCCTTTTCGGCTAATGATTTGTGCGACTCTCCTTCGCCGACCAAAAGAAGAACGGTATCAGGACGGTCTTTTTTAATTTCTGACAGCAGCTGCAAGAGAAAGATTTGATTCTTTTGATAGCATAAGCGCCCAATATGACCAATAACAAGCTTATCGGTTAAGGAGAGACTCTCGCGTATGGATCGGCGCGCAGACGGTGAAAACGAAAAACGGGCGGCATCGATGCCGTTCGGAATGAAGCGCCAGGAATGGAGTTTCAGGCATCGACGGGAAAACATGAACTTGGCTGCGATTTCAGAGCAGGCCCAGTAATCGGTAGCATTATCTGACAGAAGATAAGAGGAAATGCGATGAATCAGCAGCTTCAAGGGCTTGAGAAAACTGTTGCGCAGAGCGGAATTATGGCTGTGAGCGATTCTAACGGGAACGCCTGCCTTGCGGGCAATGGCTAAATAAAAAAGACTGACAGCATGAAAAGCGTTCAGATGAACAACATCATACTTCTCCTTGGATAAAAGCTTCGAAAACAGAAAAAAGTTTTTAATCCTGCGGTGTTGATTTCCGGAAAGCGGGAGGAAGGATACGCCAAGATCTTTCAATTCGCTGGTAAAAACACTGTCACAGATTTCCGATGCGACAAGATCGACGCGGATGCGTGTAAGATCCATGTGTGTCAATACGCTATGTAGAAAAGACTCAATTCCACCAGATTTCCAGGTTTCGCAGAATATACATACACGTCTCATAGGCTATGATGATTTGCTGAATAGCAACCGGTAAAACAAAGGTTGTGCGTTACTATACGATCAAAAAACCACAACACAAGCCAATAAATAAAAAAGCAAGGCTCAAAGAAAACATGGCTATGCCTTTCCGTACACTATAACAGATAAGCATTAAAAATACAAGTATTTGTCGTAATGATATTAAACCATTAAAACAAAGGCAGAGCGGCAATAGGCAGAGCGGCAATTTTTACTGGTTAAGCATCAAAATCAAAACGGAACACCCTGTCGATCAATTCCTGAAATTCATGCTACCACGTAAAACTGTGACGTTGACGAATGGCTGGAATAGCTATATAATTAACATATAAACTCAGGAGAAACGGGAAAAATACTCGACCATACGGTCATAGAAATCATGGGCTGCTGCCGACTGGTAATGGTCCTCTTTATAGGCAACGACCAGGCTTTTTCGCATTTCCGGGTATTCATTTTCCAAAGGGATCCGTGTCACGCCCTCATTCTTGGGAATCATCTGTTCAACCCCCATGGATATGGAGCGAGGCGTGATCATCACAGCGTCTCCGTGAATGATAAAGTGCATGGGCATATCGGGGCTGGTGCTTTCGTACAGGACCTTGGGCTCGAAACCGGCCTTGACACAAAGATTGTGTATGATATTGTCCATGTTATAGTTGCTGTTCGTTACGATGAACCGCTCGTTTCGGAGCTGTTCCAGCCGAATGGTTTTCTGTGAGGCAAGAGGATGAGACGGGCTGAGCATAACTTCAAGCTGATCCGCGTACAGCTCCTGGCATAGGATCCCGTTGCCGGCCGGCGGCTGTGAAGTGATCACAAGATCGATGTTGCCCTTTTCAAGAGCGTCATGCATTTGTTCCGTAGATAGCAGATAACAGTGGAAGGAAACGCCTGGGTGATCGATCAGGAACTGCTTGATCAGGTGATCGAGAAAGACCTCCTTGGAAATGGCGATGCGTACGTCGCCATGTTCAAGGCCCGCCATTTCCCTTACAGCGCGGACACAGTCGGACAGTTTGCTGAGGACCGGCTCGGAATCCCGGAGAAATTGCTGCCCAAAGCGGTTCAGTGTGATGCGGTTGCCCTCGCGCTCAAACAGGCGCAGGCCGATCTCTTCCTCCAGTTTGGCGATGGATTTTGACAGCGCCGACTGGGTCATGTGCAGCTGTTCCGCTGCGCGGGTGAAGCTGCCGGTCTCTGCTGCGGTGCGGAAGTACTGGAGCTGAGTTATATCCATAAAAACGCCTCCGATTAGGTTTTTCCATTATAATATCATGATTTCGCGGTTCTGCCAATCGGCAAGCCAGCGGTTAATGGGAGGTAAGGAATGAAAAAGTGCGCTGTTCTCGGCACCGGTTCCATCGGCAGCCTGGTGGGAGGGTATCTCACCCATGGCGGCGTGGATATCACGATGGTCACCGCCTTCCGCCGGGATAAGGCCGAGCTTCTGAACCGAAACGGGCTCCGCATGACCGGAAACGGCGCGGATTTCCGTACGCCGATCAGAGCGGCGTTTCTGGATGACCTGACGCCGGAAGAGAAGTTTGATATCGTCTTTCTGGCGGTCAAATCCAACGATCTGGAAAACGTCATTCCCCGGTTTCTGCCCCACCTGAAAGAGGACGGGTGCTTTGTGACCCTGGAAAACGGCATCAACGAGGAATACCTGGTCAGTGTGGCGGGTCAGAGCCGGGTCGTTGCCGGAACCACCTTTGCCGGCGGCCGCATGGTGGCGCCGGACCACATGGAGAGCCACGAGGGGCACTTCTATGTAGGCGAAATGAACGGTACGATCACGGAGCGGACGAAGGAGATCGCGGCGCTTTTGAGCTGCTGCCGTCCGGCGGAGGCGACGGATCACATCCGGGCCTATCAGTGGGACAAGCTGGCCCGCGTATGTCTGTCCGTGCCCTGCGCCTGCATTTCCGGCCTGCATCTGGGCTCGGTATTCTGCGAGCCGCGGCTGCAGAAGCTGTTCGCGCTGCTGGCGTTGGAGCTCTTTGCCGTGGCAGAGGCGGACGGAAGCCCCCGGGATACAGTAGAAGAGAAGAGCAGGCAGGAGTGGACGGAGGTGCTGGAGGGCCGTCTCACCGGGCTGGAAGGCCGCACCGACGACTGGCCTCCCGGGATCGTGGACGCGTACACCAGCGATATCCAGAAGGGACGCCCCCTGGAGATCGGGTTCACCAACGGCGCAGTAGTGCGTTTGGGGAAGAAATACGGAATTCCCACACCGATCAATGAATATGTGATGAACACCGTTTTCGCCATTGAGGCGGGGCGTGAGACCCGGGGCTTCCACAACGTGGACAAAGCCCTGGCGCTGGCCGGTATATCCAAGTGACAAGGCGCGGAGAGCCGCGCATAAGATAATCAATTATTCATTTAGGAGGATGAAGATGAAACACTGGAGAAATCTTTTGGCGCTGATCCTGGCTCTGGCCATGATCTTCACCCTGGCCGCCTGCGGCGGCGGGAGCAGCGCTCCCAAGGAAGAGGAAGCCAAGACGGAAGAGCCGGCGGAGGAGGCGCCCGCGGAGGAAGAAGCTCCCGCCGAAGAGGAGCCCGCCGAAGAGGAGCCCGCTGCGGAAGAACCTGCCGCGGACGAGGATTCCACCATTGTGGTCGGAACCCTGGATACCTCCGACACCTTCGACCCCTGTGTGGCCTCTGTGTGCCGCCTGGGCCTTATGATGGTGTTCGATACCGTCCTGAAGCTGGACTATGACACCCAGGAGGTCATGCCCTGCATCGCCACCGACTGGGAGTGGGAGGATGACACGACTCTGAAGCTCACCATCCGCGACGACGCTGTGTTCTCCAACGGCGATGTGCTGCAGCCCTCTGACGTGCTGTATTCTCTGTCCCGCTTCGTGTTCGAGAACAACATGTTTGACCCCGGCTATGACAACATCGACTTTGACAACTGCACCATCGACGGTCAGGTCCTGACCCTGAAGCTCTTCTCCATGGACGCCGACTTCCTGTACAAGCTGGCCAACGATCAGTGGGCTTCCGTGGTCTGCGAGAAGTACGTCAAGGAGAATCCCGACGCCTGGTGGAACGCACCCTGCGGCTCCGGCCCGTATGTTTGCGACGAGAACGTGGAGGGCTCGCACTCTTCTTACACCCTGCGCGATTCCTATTGGGGCGAGATGCCCGACGCCAAGCATGTCACCATCCAGCACTACACCGAGGCCACGACCATGATCGCCGACTTTGAAAACGGCGCTCTGGACGTCGCTCTGGTGGTTCCCGAAGACGACTACCTGGCCGCGCTGGACGGCGCCTATGGCGACGATGTCCAGACCAAGCTGTTCCCGTCCTATGACGTGCTGAGCGTCCAGCTGCCCGAATATAACCCTGTGTTTGACGACATCAATGTCCGCCGCGCCATCGCCAAAGCCATCAACTTCGAGACTTTTGCCCAGGCGGTTTACGGGTCCCTGGGCAGCGTGGCCGATTCCATGCTGATCCCCAACATGGCCTACTACAAGTCCATCGGCATCCCCGAGTATGATCCTGAGGGCGCCAAGGAGCTTCTGGCCGAGGCCGGTTATCCCGATGGCATGGATATGCTGCTGGTCATCCCCTCTACGCCTTCCAACGAGGCCGCTGCCGTGGTGCTGCAGGCCTTCCTGAAGGAAGTGAACATCAACCTCACCGTGGAGTCCTATGACTTCCCGACGGCCATTCCCATCCTGATGCGCAACGGCACCGATATCGCCATCGGCGGCACCGGCGGCGGCACCTATCTGGCCAGTCAGCTGTTCGACACCATCAGCCAGTACACCACGAACGGCGCGGCCCGGGTCACCGATCCCGAGTTCAACGGCTACCTGGATTCCGCCAGCGGCGAGATGGACGACGCCGTCCGGGGCGACCTGTACGGCAAGGCCCAGCAGTGGGTGTTCGATAACTGCCGTACCCTGCCCGTCGGCTATTCCGAGGCCGCCGTTCTGTATCACGGCAACATCACCAATGTGACCGGCCTGGTGGCCCGCACCATCGACATCGAGCTGCTGCGGTTCAGCTGATCCAGCGGAAGAACCCTTTCATGTGAATGCGGGGGCATGAGCTTAACGCCTCATGCCCCCGTACCCATAAGCAATTGAGGTGATTTTGTGGCTAGATACATACTCAAACGGCTGCTCTGGGTCATTCCGGTCATGCTGGGCGTGCTGTTTATTGTCTTCACCATCGACCGTCTGGCTCCCGGCGATCCGGTGGCGGCGGCCCTTGGCTCCGGCTATACCCAGGAGCAGTATGACGCGAAAGAGCACGAGCTTGGCCTGGACCGGCCGTTTTTTACCCAGTTTTTCGACTATGTGGGCGGGATCGTGACCCGGTTTGACCTGGGCGACTCCTTCCACACCGGAAATCCTGTCGGCGCGTCCATACTTCAGCGCTTTCCCCTGACTCTGGAGCTCGCGATCATATCCATCATCATATCGGTGGGCTTAGGCATACCCTTCGGGGTGATATCAGCCACCCGGCAGAACTCGGTCCTGGATCGGATCGTGACCTTCTTTTCCCTGATTTTTGCTGCGGTGCCGAACTTCTGGCTTGCCCTCATGCTGATGATTCTGTTTGCCATAAATTGGAAAATCTTCCCGGCCTCCGGCAC